>NZ_JAHOCB010000004.1:0-117523 GCF_019125875.1 Erysipelatoclostridium sp. MSK.23.31
AAATTGCAAACCAATTTTATAACCCGTTAAGAGTTGGAAATATAAAATAATGAGGTGGAAGTATGAGTGATTCAAAATATCAGGAAGCAAAATCTAATATAGTTAATACACTTGTTAGACAAATTGGTTATGAAGCATATAAAAATTTATATAGTGAAGATTTTGATACTTTGCAAGAATTAGTTGATAAAGCGGTACCTGAATTCATTGTGAGCCAGAGGAAAAATGGGATAAAGAAGAAGTTTTTTTATAATTATCCTAATTGCGGAGTGCCTCTGCCTTATAATTTTGATTATGACTATCAAATAAAAAACAAATGTTGCTTAGAGTGTCGACAAGTTTTAGATTGGAGTGATATTGATGACCGCTAAAGAAATGTTCGAGGAAGCAAGATTTGAACTAATTAAAAACGCACTATGTTTATCCTATAAAAGAGATGATGGGGGATATATTACAATACTTACTTTCGATATGATATTTAAACGAATTATTATAGAAGAATACGAAGAATATAATGACAATCAACCACAAGGTAGCACAATAATGTATATGGATATGCTTAAAGCAATTAACCAACAATGTAAGGAATCGGGGTGGATTTGATGTTTAAGAAAATAAAAGAATTCTTTAAATTAAAGTGCCCCAATTGTGGTGAAGAAATGTGTTCTATTTTTTTAGATATGGAAATAGACAAGTTTGTTTATGAGTGCAAAAAATGTGGAAAGAGGTGGATTTGATGAAAAATAAATTATATGGAATCACTACAGATTACAAAATTGTAGAATTAAGTTTGTGTACTTGTAAGGAGTGCCAAAAACGTGGAATGTACGAGGTGTTTGTGTACTCTCTAAAAGGTGAATACTTCGATTGCGTAAGGCTTGATGAAATAAATAATTATGTTAAATATGCATCGTACAGATTACCTTTTCTTAGAGGTATAGTATCAAAACATATTGAACACGCTGTTGTCCTAAATAAATATACATTTAACAGAGAACGTGCGGTATCTGCTTTGCAGAATTTATCTTATCATATCCTTAACCCCTTAAACGATGATAATGTGTTTGAGTTAGTTCAATTGATTAATCATTGCGAAGATTTAGAAAAAGCGCTAGATAAAGCGTGTGAAGAATTAGAAAACTTATCTTATGTAAGAGGCATGGGGCAAGTAGGTATGAACTTTAAGGAATGGAAAGAGTGGTTGAAAGAAAATGTTGAGTAAAGAAGAATGTGAAATAGCATTAGAAAATGCAGTAGATACAGGAATTATTAAAAAGGATTGGAACGTCTTAAACCAATTAATCGATGAACATTTTGAGGTTTTAGACGTAATAAAAGAAGAAGTTGATGATATTCAAACAGTAATTGATTTATTGGATGTTTTGGCAATGGGTCATATAGATATTGCTATAAAAAAACTAGAAATTATACAAGATAAATTATACAAGATAAATTAATGGGAGTGAAAGAAGATGCTTAGTAAGGAAGAATATAAGGAAAGATATTTTGAACTTTCACAACGATTTTTCTCTCTATTTGATTTTTTAGATGATGATGTAACTGAACGAGAAATTGAAAATATTGGATTATATAATATGCTAATTGATGATCATTTTGAACTTAAAGAAAAATACTCAAAAATTCTTGATGATGTTCATGATTATAGGTATGAAACGCACTGTATGAAAATGACAATGAGAAATTTGTGTGAACATTTTGGAGTTAAAAGCGAAAAGGAATTGCAAAATATCTATTTAAACAAACCATACAAGTTTGAAGATTTAAAACCTAATATGTGGGTGTGGGATGATATTGAAAAACTTATTTGCCAAATCAGATTAATTTCTAAAAATGCAATTCATAGAAAATATATTGATGGTACTATATCAGATAGTCCGTTTGAAGAAAACCGTTTCCTTCCAGTGCAATGTGCTAATCTAGAAATAGAAAACTGATAAAAAATCATATGAATTTTGATGAATACGTTAATAAAAAATAATAATAAAAAACGATTTGGGGAGGATAAGGAATGGCTAAGTACAGCATTGAAGAAAAAGAAACTATAGAAAAAGTGAAAACATATCTAAAAGCAATAAGAACACTTAATCAAGAAAAATTTTCACTGGAAATTGAGTGCGAGGACATTCCGACTCCGCAGTCGGTTAAATTCAGCAAGGAAATGCCAGGAGGGTACTCAAAACCAAAAGATGAACAAATAACCAGCATGATGATGCGCAGAGAATTAATAAATAAGCGCCTGGAGCTGTTTAACGAGGAACTGGATAGATTCACTCCGGTTCTTTATTTGCTCAAAAGCGGTCAAAGAACAATTGTTAATATATATATCAATTCAAAAGGCTATGGAGATATGATTGAACGGTTACATGAACGTTATATTAGTGAGTCTTCATATATCATCGAAATACCTAAAATATGCTTAGAATTATCGAAGTATTTAGATTTAGAAAACATTCCAAATTTAGATGATCTTAATAAGCAGTTTAATAATTATGTTAGAAAAGAAAATAATAAAAGAAAAAAAGAAAAGTAAAATTAAGGTACTTTCACAGTACTTTTAAGGTGGTTTAAATGTAAAACTAATGTACTTTTAAGGTAGAATTCTAGTACTACAAGGTGTTATTATGATATCGTGGTTTAAATGAAACAATCCTATAAACCACCTTTCCCAATGTCGATATACTCAAGTGGCTTAAGAGGGCTGTTTGCTAAACAGTTAGATGGAAGATCCATGCGTAAGTTCGAATCTTACTATCGACGCCAATTAAATAATTCAGCACCTTTGAGGTGCTTTTTTATTTTCGTTTTAAGCGTGATTTAACCGAGGAGGGATATTTATTAGTATTAGTATTAAAATGTTTAAAACAAGCGAAATTAAAGCGTATAAAAACAATCCTAGAAACAATGATGATGCAGTCGGTCCGGTTGCAGAATCGATAAAACAGTTTGGATTTAAAGTTCCGATCATTATAGATAAAAATAATGTGATTGTTGCTGGCCATACACGACTAAAAGCAGCTGTAAAATTAAAACTTGCCGAAGTTCCCTGCATTGTGGCTGATGATTTAACCGAGGAACAGATAAAAGCGTTTAGGCTGGCTGATAATAAAGTTAGTGAATTCGCTACATGGGATTTTGAGTTACTGGATATAGAACTTGATAATATTGCATGTATTAATATGAGCGATTTTGGTTTCCTTAATGTGGATATATTAGATGATGAGCTTGAAAAACAAATGGAATATTTAACCCAGGATACTAAAACAAAAAAATTCATTGTAAAATTAACATTTACCACAGAAGATGAAGCAAATGAGTGCAAGGACAAATTAATGTCGCTTGGATATGAAAATGTTGATATAGCATGAAAATTTTCTTAGCAGGTTCTGGTTACTTGTTTTCAAGTCCTGAAGTTATCAATAATTCTAAACCGGCTTTTGTTTTACAGTCCTATTGGTATTTAAGAAATTTTTCTAGAAAAGAAGAATTAATGAAATACTATCTAAGTGAAGATTGCAAAATGTTTTTGTTGGACAGTGGAGCATTTACTTTTATGAATTCCAATAAAAACGAAGATATGAAATCATATTTAGACAGTTATATTGATTTTATTAATAAATATGATATCAAATATTTCTTTGAGCTGGATCTTTATACAATTATCGGGATTGAAGAAACATATAAAATGACAGCTTATTTAGAAGCAAGAACAAATAAAAAAAGCATACCAGTTTTTCATAAATGTTTAGGTTTAAAAAGGTGGAGAGAGATGTGTAAAGACTATAACTATGTTGCAATTGGTGCTAGTGGATTAACTCAAGAATGTAAATGGGTTAAAAATGAGAAGATTTTAAACCAAATGATTAGCATAGCGCATAGTTGTGGAGCTAAAATTCACGGTTTGGGATATACAAGGTTAAAAAATCTAAATAATCCAACTGTTAAATTCGATACTGTTGATAGTAGTTCGGTTTGTAGTGGGAGTAGATTTGGTACTTCGTATTATTTAAAAAATGGATGTATATATTCAAAAAAACTAAAAAGAAGTGGCAAAAGAATTAAAGATTTAAAAATAATAGATGATCACAATATGGAAATATGGTGTACTTTCCAAAAAATAAAAGGAGGACTTTATGAAAAATAAAAAAATAAGAGGAATAGCTTTAAATAGTATTATATGTGCAGCATATGTAACTTTATGTTATACATTAAACGCAGTCAGCTTTGGACCGCTTCAATTTAGAGTAGCTACCTTGCTGCTTCCTTTTGGCATATTAGATAAAAGATTGGCCAAAGGTCTTGTTCTTGGCGTGATAGTTGCTAACTTGTCAAGTTCATTAGGAATAATTGATATTATAACAGGTGCTTGCATTCAAATATTACAGTTTTATGTATTTGCTAAAGTTGTAAAGAATATTTACTTAAACAGTATTATTTATGCTTTATTAAGCGGAACTTTTGTAGGGCTAGAACTATTATATGTTTTAAATGTTCCCTTTTTATATTCTTTTTTAAGTGTTGGTATAAGCGGTATGGTACTGTTTTTGATAGGAATTCCTCTATGTAACAAACTATTAAAATATGTAAATGAGGCTTAAGATAATATGGTTATTATATTGTATCACCGCTTGCTAATTTATTATGAGATATGAATGAAACAAGCAAAAAAAACCTAGTCCCTTTTACAAAAGAAACGGCTAGAGAAGCTGGTTCAAGAGGAGGAAAAGCAAGCGTAAAAACACGTAGAAGAAAGAAAAAAATGAAGCAGGCAATGGACCTGCTTTTATCTTTGCCAGTTTTACCGGAAAACATGTCGAAATTAAACCAGCTAGGGGTAGATATAGAAGACGCTGATAATCAAATGTTGATGCTTACTGTTGCTTTTCAGAAAGCAGTTAGCGGTGATGTTAAGGCAATGCACTTTATTAAAGAAATTACCGGCGCTACTGCAACAACAGAGTTAGAGCGACAAAAACTCAAATTAGAAAAAGAACGTTTAAAGATCATGCAGGAGCAATTAGAAATAAATAGAAAATTAAAAAACTCATTTGATGAAAACGATGATGGAGTAGAAATTATCAATGACATCTAGGTCAAAAAAAAGGCAAGTAAAAATTTCTAATTTGATTATCCCTAAGTTTTATGAGACTTTCAATGATACAGTAACCACGCATAAGATTTATTCTAGTGGACGCGCAGGCACAAAATCGAGTTATGGAGGTATCCATGGTATTTATAAAATTATCAGTGATGATAATTGTTCAGTTGTTGTAATGCGTAAGTTCCATAACAAACTTTATAAAACAGTATATAAAGAGTTTTTAAGAGCTATTAAGAGACTTGGTATTAGCAAAAAAAATTTTAAAATAACTAAAAGTCCAATGCAAATAACTTATAAGAAAAATGGTAACACAATTTATTTTACTGGTAATGATAGTATCGATGATACTAAAGGTATTATTGATGAAGACAAACCAATTAAATTAGTTATTTTAGATGAACTTACAGAGTTTTTTGAACGTGGACATGGAGAAGATGAAATAGCAAATATTGAAGCAACTTTTGTTCGTGGTAATGATAAAGAATTTTGTATGGAGTATTACTTTAACCCGCCTAAAAACCCTAATGCTCCAATCCTTGAATGGGTAAAGAAAATGGAGCTGCGCGATGATTGTATTCATATACATACAGATTATCGAGATGTTCCAGAAGAATGGTTAGGGAAGAAGCTAATCCAATCAGCTATGGAAATGCTAAAATCTGATGAACGAATGTATAAATGGATTTGGCTAGGAATTTCAATCGGGCTTGATGAAATTATATATTATATGTTTGATAAGGAATCACATATTCTTAATCGCGATTTGACAGATAATGAAAAAAATAAGATCGATCGAATAGATGCAGCAGTAGACTATGGTCAATTAAATGCAACAGTTTTCGAATTTTTTGGTTTGGATCGTACTAGTGAAAAAGTTTATGGATTAGAAGAGTTTTATCATTCAGGACGAGAAAGTGGTAAGCAAATGACGCCAAGTGATTATGCGAAGGCTTTTAAAAAAATGTGTGAAATGATTAATAGAGAATATGGTCAGTATCCTACTAATGTCTTTATTGATCCTTCAGCTAGAGGATTGGCTGAAGAAATCAAACGTATATGTCCATTTATTAAACTTAAAAATGCGCCTAATGCGGTTGAATTAGGTATTGGGCGGGTTCAAAAGGTTATGGCATTTAATAAGATTATTTTTAGCTATAAGCAAGAAAAGCTTATCGATGAAATTGTTAATTATTCTTACGATGAAAAAAGTATCGAAAAGGGACAAGAAAAACCGTTAAAAGAAAAGGATCATACTATGGATGCAATGCGATACTACATCATGGGATTGTGGAAATATATAAGACGTTTTCTACCTCCTGATATTGGAAATGAAAAATAGGACGATGGTGGTGAGTAAATACAGTGTTTAACGCAATAAAAAATGTTATAGAAAGGATTAAAAGTGTAATGTTTCCGACTAAAGATATTGAAAAATATTTAAATATTGAAATAGCAGTATCGAGTACTATGAGTAATTCTATTGAATTGTGGGAAAAGATATTGAGCGGTGAAGCACCGTGGATCAATAAAAAAGAGGGAGTATTTTCTTTGAATATTGCAAATGCTGTTTGTAAAGAACTTACAGATACCTCAACTAATGAACTTGTTTCTTCGATTTCAGGTAATGATTTCATTGATAAACAGTATCAGTATTTAATAAAAGATATTAACGATTGGCTTCAGTGGGGACTTGGTGAGGGTGGAATTGCATTAAAGCCATACATAAGCAACAATCAAATTATAGTTGATTATATACGTGCTGACATGTTTTTTCCTGTAGAGTTTAATAATCGTAAAGAAATTACCGCAGCAGTTTTTCTAGAACAGATTTCAAAAGGAAAATTCATATACTCCAGACTGGAATATCAAAAATATGAAAATGGTCTACATACTTTTGATAATTATGCTTTTGTAAGAAAAGCTGATAATCATGAGGTAAACTTCAACCAGTATAGTGATCTTGGAAATCAAATTGACTTACATAGTGTTTCTGAATGGATGGATTTAGAACCGCATTATGAAATTGGGAATGTTGATAGACCTCTGTTTGCATATTTTAAAGCACCAGGAATAAATACGGTTGACTTTACTTCACCTTTGGGTACTCCCTGTTATGAAAATGCAATTGACTTGATAAAAGAAGCAGAAAAGCAGTATTCACGTTATTTATGGGAGTATCAAGGCGGAGAATTAGCTATTGATGCCTCTGCGGACTTGTTTGATATTGAAAGAGGTACAAATAAACCGGTACTACCAAATGGGAAGGACCGCTTGTATCGTACTTATGATTATGATACTTCCAGTAATGTTGGTAATGGCGGGAGCAATAAATTTATAGATGTATTCGCACCAACTTTACGTGATGAAAGCTACGCAAGAGGGTTTAACAATATTTTAAAGCGTATAGAATTCAACTGCGGTTTAAGTTATGGAGATTTATCTGATCCACAAGCTATAGAAAAAACAGCAGAGGAAATCAAAAGTTCAAAACAACGTAAATACAATACAGTAACCGCAATTCAAAATGAGCTTGATAATGTATTTGAACATATCGCTTATATTATGAATATTTATGCAGTAGGATTAGGAAAAGCAAATTCAATGAATATATCCTTAAATAATGACTGGGGAGACAGTGTGCTTGTTGACAGTGAGAAGCAAAGAAATATTGATCTTCAAGAAGTTAATATTGGGCTTATGCCAGAATGGAAGTATAAAATGAAGTGGCAAGGATTAACCGAGCAACAAGCTAAAGCTGAAGTAGCTGAATCATCTAGCAATGGTCTTGAATATGATGACGAGGAATAAATGATAAATGCTTACTGATAAGTATTTGGAAGAATCTGGCGATGAAGTGTCTAATGAATTTAGCACACTGGAAACCGTGCTTCTTGTTTGGATGGGGTTAAGACTTCGTAATTTATCAAATATCGAGAATATTGGAAATGATTATCCAAAATGGAAAAACAAGGCTATAGCAGAGTTTAATAAGTATAGTGGTACTGAATTTGGTAAAACTAAAAAAACGTCTCTAGACATGGTAAAAAATGCGGTAGTAAACGGAGTGACGTTAACAATTGAAAATGTCTACAACCGTTTAAAAAAGACTGATGATAAGTTAAAAAAGAAAAATATATTAATAAATGGAAAAAAAGATTTAAATAAAGGAATTAAAAGTACACAAAATGAATTAAAGAATTTATGCAATATCTCGAATAAATGTGCTAACAAACAGTTTATAAAAGCATGTGATGATGCATATTCAAAAATTATTGCCGGTCAAGATGCTGAAAATGCAATAGAAAGTTCAATTAAAAAATTAGTACAAAATGGCATTGAGGTTATAGGTTATACAAAAAACAATACTTCAATGGATGCTGCAGTCCGAAGGGCTGTTACTAGTGGGGTAAACCAGACATCATTAAAAATTAAAATAGCTAATTGTGAAAAGTTTGGAATAAATATTGTTAAAACATCATCACACGGTGGCGCCCGTCCTGATCATGCTAGATGGCAAGGTCAGTTTTTTTATTTAGATAAACCGGTAAAGGGATTAAAAAAATTTAAGAGTTCTACAGGCTATGGTAAAGTTGATGGATTAGGCGGTGCAAATTGTCGACATTCATTTTACGAAGTAACTAATTATGAGTATGAGAATAATTTAGTTAATGATGAAGAATTTGAATTGAATCGTAATAATGAGCAGTATGAGCTTGAGCAGAAGCAGCGCTATTATGAACGTCAAATTCGTAAATGGAAAAAAAGAAAAAATGTTTTAGATGAATGCGGTGTTGATAGCACAAAAGAGTCTAAAAAAATTAAATATTGGCAGAATAAACGTTCTCAATTCATTAAAGAAAGCAATATCCAATTCAAGAAAGAACATGGAATTAATAATATTCTTAAAAAGGCTTATCCAAGAGAGAAAGTCATTAAACGTCCTCTTTTTGGAGAAAATTCAAATGAAAAATTAATTAAAAAAGCTAATAACATTAAATATGATGGTGCTCCTAAAATCTTTGATTATTCAAAAGAAAAAGAAGAAAAAATTATTGAAACATTTGCAAAAATAGATAGTCTTTCTTTAAAAGATGGATATGAATATATGGCTATTTCAAATAAAAAAACAGGACAACAAATTGGAAATTTATCAACTTCCAGCAACAAGTCACATGTGAATCCTAGTAAAGAAATGTATAAGATTATTTCTGAGGCAGATGAAAATAGTCTTACAATGGTACACAATCACCCTAAAAAATCCCCTCCCTCTGTTGGAGATATTATTAGTTGTAATAACAACAAAGCAATTGGTGAAATGTTAGTTGTCAACAGCGATGGTGAAACTTACTTTTTTTCAATTCCAAAAGATGCTAGAATTGACTTATCAACTGAAGAAGCACGTCAGGAATTAAGAAGTTATTTTAATGCAAAACGTAATTGGATAGCAAGTCAATATCCTGATGCAAGTGAAAATGATATTAGACATTTAACTTTAAAACGAATCTCAGAGGAAGCAGGATGGAATTATGGAAGAAAAAGAATTGAAAAAAAATGATGTTGAAGGAATTCAGGTAACAGTTGTTCCTGTTACAGAGGAAGAGATTGCTGAAAAAATTAGAAACGGAGACTATGAATGGACTGAATATGATGGAGATGATACAGCACATCAATATGACGATTTAACTCCTGAAGAGCTAGAAGAAAAAATGGAAGAATTAAGAAAAAAACTTTTTGGAAATGAGAAGGACGGATTGTCCAATGAAGTCACAAAAGGAAAATGATTAAAAAATAACAATTGAAATTATAGGTAATCTCGAAGATACAATGACTAAAGAGCTAGAAGAAAAAATGGAAGAAAAAGAGTATAAGAAAACAAGTAAGTATGAGTGGACTGAGAATAATGGTGAAGAATTTGACCCTATGATTGAAAAGATGTCTATGGAAGAGTTAGAAGAATCTATGGAAGAACTTGAAAAAAATCTTTTTGCAGATAGGAAACCAATTGAAGATCCTGTTGGGGCATGGAATAAAAAAGAGTTGAATGAAGCTTTGCGTGAAAGTGATGATGAGTTTGAAGAAAATAAAAAATCATCAAGAAAAGATGGTAAATCTATATTTGAAATCTTAAAAGAGAGTCATAGTAAATAACAATTTAGGCCGACAAAAAGTCGGTTTTTATTTTACTGAAAATAGAAAGGAATAAAAATGGATAGTAAAAAATTTATTAAACTGTGTATAGATGAGGTAGTTAAATATACTAATGAGCATCTTGATAAAACAGATAAAAAGCAAATCACAAAAGATGATGTATTTGTTGTGTGGTCATGCAAAACACTTCAAAACAACAAAGCATTGCTAAGTACAAATATTTTTGATGGTATGTATTATGAATGCACATATAACGGTGATAAGAATGAGCTCTATTTTGATGCCTATAAAAAATGGGAAAATAGATGCATTAAATTAGGAGGATAATATGGAATTAAAAGATACAATTGAAATGATGAATAGCAAAGATTATAAAGAAAGGTTTATAGCTGAATATCAACAAACTAAAATCAGATATGATAAATTGGACGCGATTACAGTCAAATATGAAGCTGGTACATTGACATTTACGCCAAAATGTTCATTAGAATTATTGAAAGAGCAAAAGAAATATATGGGTAACTATATTCGTTGTTTAAAAATTAGAGCAGAAATCGAAGGGATTGCTTTAAAATAGAATATATAGTTGTACAAAAATAAGATATTTATGCAGGACTAGGAATAGTCCTTTTATTATGTAACTTATTGTAAAGGAGTGGTTAAATTGGGCAAGGTTTAAAAAATCACTGGCATGTACCATATCACTATAAGACGATTCATTATGATGATATGAACCGTGGTTTACATATTAGAAAAGATTATTATAGATGTATGATATGCGGAACTGAATGTCCATGCGAGACATATGCATCTAAAATTATTAAATCAAATTCAAAAACAAAAACACTTATGAAAAACAAGCGTAAATATGGCAATCGTTACTGATTGCTTTTTTTATGTCTGAAAGCAAATTTTGAGGCGGGCAACTCGTAAATCTGCGACCCCACAAGTTGATGCAACCAACGTACAAAAAGCGTAGTGACGAAAGGAAATAAAGGTATGAAAAGAGAATTTTTAACAAATTTAGGGTTAACTGAAGAACAAGTAAATAAAATTATGGACGAAAATGGTAGAGATATTGAGAAATATCGTAAAGATGTAGAAAAGTATTCAAAGGAAAGTGAAAAATATAAAACTCAATATGAATCTACAAAATCTTCTTTAGATGAGGCTAATAAAACTATTGCTTCTTATAAAGATAAGGATATGGATATCGAAAAAATTCAAAAGTCAGCTGATGAATGGAAACAAAAATATGAAACTGACACTAAAAACTTAAATGAGAAATTAATTGCACAAGAAAGAAGTCATGCAATGGATAGTTATTTTTCAGGTATGAAATTTACTAGTGAAAGTGCTAAGCGTGGAATTATGGCTCAATTCAATGAACAAAACTTTGAATTAAAAGAAGGTAAGTTTATTGGAGCAGATGAGTATATAAAAACGTTACAAGAAAGCGATTCAGGAGCCTTTGTTAAAGAGGAAACTAGTAACGTTTCTTTACCTACTTTTTCCAGAAGTTCAAACACACAAATTAACAATGATAAGAAGGATCAAGCTTCTGGGTTTGGCTTTAGCTTTAATGGGGTTAGAGCAAAACCAAAAGAAAATTAGTAAATAAAAATTATTTAGGAGGAAATAAAATGGATCAATTAAACTATGCAGAAAGCTACCAACAAGCGTTAGAACAAGGGTGGCCATATACATTATATTTTGGGGCGTTGTTTTCAACACCAAACAACGGGCGATATAGATGGGTTAATGCTCGTACAATTGAGATTCCTACATTAGAAACAACAGGGCGTGTTGATGCAAATAGGGATACTATTGCAACTGCAAAACGAAACTATAACAATAAATGGAATGCATTAACATTAAGCAATGAAAGAAAATGGTCAACGTTAGTACATCCAAAAGATATTGATCAAACAAATTTAGTAGCTTCAATTGGAAATATTACTCGTACTTTTAATGAAGAGAATAAGTTTCCAGAAATGGATTGTTATTGTGTTTCTAAAATTTATTCTGATTATACTGAAAATGGTAAAAGTGCATTAACTGATGAAATCACTGTTGATAATATCTTAACCATTTTTGATAAAATGATGGAAGAAATGGCTGAGTCTAGGGTTCCAGTAGAAGGACGTATTTTATATATCACGCCAGTATATAATACAATGTTAAAGCAAGCTAAGGAATTGGCGCGTCAAATTGTTATTGGTAACTCAGCAAGTGCTTTAAACCGTACTATTGCAAACTTAGATCGAGTTACAATTACTGAAGTACCAAGCAGTATAATGAAAACTGTTTATGATTTTACTGAAGGGGCTAAGCCTGGAAGTAGTGCAAAACAAATTAAAATGTTCCTTGTTCATCCGTTAGCTGTAATCACACCAATCAATTATGAATTTGTTAAATTGGATGAACCTAGTGCTGGCAGTGAAGGAAAGTATGTATATTACGAAGAATCTCATGAAGATGTATTTGTATTAAAGAAAAAAATTGATGGAATTCAATTCGTTGTGGAGGAATAGTTATGGCTATTGTATTAAAAGGAAATAGACAATTAACAATTGAGGAGCATAAGGTAGAAGACTATGTTGCTCAAGGATATGATTATATTGATAAATGCGGTAATGTACTTACTAAAGGGGATCCAATTACCTTAACTGACTATAAGCGTGAATATGCAGCTTTAAAAAAAGAAGTTAAAACTAAAGATAGTACGCTGCAAGAGGCATTGAATAAAGTAAAGACCCTTGAAAGTTCAGTTGCTGATAAAGAGGCTGAGATTGAAACATTAAATGCTAAAATTGCTGAATTTGAAAAAAATCAGTCAACTAGCAAAAATTCAAAATCAGCATCTAAATAACAATGGAAGTTACATATAAATATTATTCAAGTGTGTTCAAGGGCAAATTATGTCAAGTCGAGTTTGAAGAACTTGTAAGTGTAGCGGTAGATATGGCTAAACAGTATGCAGAACAATTTATTGCACCATGGGCTTTGAAACCGGACATTGAATATTATTGTATAAAAGATATCAAAAAGGCAGTTTGTTATCAAATTGATTATTTAGCTTTTAATGGTGGTATTAAAGTGCTTAGCGGTTCTAGTGAACTTGATTTAACAAGTGTTAGCAAAGATGGATTTACCTACAATTATAATGCTGATAGGGGAATAAAATTTAATGGGATTCCCTTTTCTCCGTTAGCAATCAACATCATTAGATGCGGATTACACAGCAATGGTTTGATGTGTAGGAGAGCTAAGCGGTATGATTAGCTCTCCTAGAATATTAAGACCGTTTACAGCAACACTTATCCACAAAATAGATGATGAATCATTTATTACCGTTGAATTGAAGTACGTTGCGTTTGATGAGAGTTATGGAATCAAGCAGAGCAATAAGGGTATTAGTGATGCTGATAACGTTTTATTAACGATAGATTTAAGTGATTGTGGCGGTATGAAATATGTTGATGAAATTTATTTTAAAAGAGAAAAAAATACCTTCACAATCAGTAATGAAGATTATTTTGTTATTGGAAATGTAACAGAAAGTGATTTTGACACATTAAGGGAAACTATGAATGTATATTCAATTAATAAATTTTCATTTTCTCGTACGCTCAATAGTAAAGAGGTGCAGTTTATTGAGGTATATGCATCATGAAAATTACTATTGATGTTGATTTCAACGCTATAAAAAAAGGCTTAAGAAAAGAACGTGAAGAAAGTTATCGTACTTTAAAAAATGCGGTGATAAGAGATACAGATCCATATGTTCCGATGTCAAATTTAAATCATACACATTTAAAGGATACTCCCGGTCTTA
The DNA here is from genome assembly GCF_019125875.1 of Erysipelatoclostridium sp. MSK.23.31. NCBI lineage: Bacteria > Bacillati > Bacillota > Erysipelotrichia > Erysipelotrichales > Coprobacillaceae > Thomasclavelia > Erysipelatoclostridium sp. MSK.23.31. The sequence continues at coordinate 14,106 of NZ_JAHOCB010000004.1, forward strand.
ACCATGATATGTATAGTGTTGTTTATGATACTGATTATGCTGGTAAGATTTATAAGGGTTCTGAAATGAATTTTAATAAATCACAACATCCGAAAGCAACTCATGAGTGGCTTGAAGCATCTAAGGCAGTGAATATTAAGAACTGGATAAAATTAGTAGGTGAAACTTATGGAAATAAAAAGAAATAAATTAACATTTGAGGAATACAATCGCGTTTTTGAATGTATTTATGGCTTTATGAAAAAATTGGAAATTCCTAATATTAAAAAAGCATGTGGAAGCTTGAATTTATGACGAGCAGCAAGAGCGATCAAATTATGGTACAAAGAGTTTCTAATCGTGCTGAAAAGCTGAATGAAAATATAATCGGAGGCTATACTGCGGTATTGCCTTTTTATATTAATTATTTATCAAGTGCGAGAACTGAAGATGCTCTACTTAGAATTACTGAGCCTTTAGATATACTCGCAAAAAAATTCGAAGAAGAAATGCATAATAATTTTATAAGTATTTCTTTTCCTGATGACATTGTGCCACAAAGACTTGAAATGGTTGTTAATCCAGGATCAACAACATTAGAAAATGGAATGACAGTCTTTACAGCAATGTATCAGCTTACTTATTACAAGAAAGGAGCATTTGAATAATGACAATTGTTTTAAAAGATAAAGTAGTAAATCGTCATGAAAATTTACATTATGTTGAATGGGAAGGTGTTTCAAAACCGGTATTAGCAGGTACTGGTATAACTGACTGGACACAGGCATCTGAGCCAAGTACTGATGATGGACAATATATTAATGAAAAGACAGCTCATAAAAATATGATGGCATATAACCCAAGTGTTAGTTATGTCGGTGAACTTATTCCTAATAATGAATTTGTTCGCCATGTTTATGAAGTAGGAAAAAAAGAAATTATCGGAGCTCAGTTTACTGAATATGAAGTTGAAACTTGGGCGCCGGTAGAAGGATCGAGCGGTAATTTTAGCGCACATTCAAGAATTTATGAAATTCAGCCATCTAATCCTGGTTCTGGAGAAGGTGGGGGTAAAATCGCCTTGGAAGGAACTTTTGCTCAAAAAGGTGAAACAAAACACGGGCAATACAATATTACATCAGGAGAGTTTACTGAAGGTGACTATGATTATACAACGGGTAAATTTACTTCAGCTTTATCCAAAGCATCATCTGTATCAACTGGTAAATAAAAATTATGAAAGGGTTTGTTGAATATGTTGAAAATTGAATTACAAGAAAACACGTTTGATGTAGAGATTTATGAAAATGTTTTTACGGTTAATGCTGATGATATTTCAAATCATCAGGCTATTGATTATATGTTAAAAAAATATAGGGGTAATAGAAATATTACTGATGAATTTATTGATGATTGTAAAGAATGTATAGATATTTTGTTAGGCGAGGGAGCATATAAACAACTTTTTAAAATTGATGATATGAAACCATATTATGTAATTGTTGCTCTTGCAGAGGAATTGCAAGAGCATTTTGAGAAAGCAGCTACTACCGAAAAACAACAAGTTAAACAAAATAAACTTAAAGAGGAATTAAATAATCTAACAGAAATTTCTAAAGAAATGAGTAACATCAATAAGCAGATGGAATATGCAAATAAAAAGTATGGGATGAAGAACTATGTTAATTCTAGACAAAAAAGACCTTCAAAAAAATATAACAATAAATCAAAAAAAGATTGCAATAAAAACTGACTTTAGATCATGGATCAAATTTTCTTGTGTTTTAAATGATCCTCATATTGATGCAAACTATAAAATTTCGATGCTGTTTGATACTGTAATTTCCCCATACTGGTGTGATTTAAATCTTAATATAGAAGAAACTATTCAAGCATTACTTGAATTCTACAACTGTAATAAAAAAGTAAAGTCTAAAAAGAAACCTAGTGATAAAATCGGGTTTCTTTTTGATTATGATATGGACCTTATTTATGCAGCCTTTAGACAGCAGTATAAAATAAATCTTTTTACTTGCAATATGCACTGGTGGGAATTTAAAGCAATGCTTGATGGTCTTACCGATACAACTAAGTTTGTTCAGGTTGTTGGGTATAGAGTAACAGATTTGTCAAAAATCAAAGATAAAAATGAACGGGCTAGAATGAAAGAACTGCAAAATCATTATGCAATTGATCAGCAAAAAGATCCGTTTGTCAGAACTCAGGAGGAAATTGAAGCGGAGTTATTCAAACAGTTAGGAATAAAAAAATAAATGTATAGGTAGGTGATATTGTGGCAGATGGAAAAGTCGTAATTGATTTAGAAATCAATGATAAAGAAGTTGATAAAAAAATCGATAAGACTGAAAAAAAGATAGATAAATTTGCTAAAAACGTATCACAAGAAGAAATTAAACCAGATGTAGATGCAGATACATCTAAATTAGAAAAGAAACTTGATGAAGCTTCCAGCGATGTAAAATCTTTTGCTAATGAAGCAGAAAGTAATTCTAAAATCAATGGTGAGGCTAAGATTGATACATCAAAATTTATGGCTGACGTTGATAAAATTACTAGTGAAGCAAGAACTGCTGAAAAAAATACTCAAGTTAATGGTAAAGCAACTTTAAAGGATAAAGTCAGTGATGTTTTTGAAAAAATTAAAAATCTTGTAAAAAAGCCTATTGATATTCCCGAACCAAACACTAATGAATTTGAACAAAAACTTAGTGAAATGGAAGGAAAGGTTACTTCTTTTGCTTCTAATATAGCAGGAGCTTTAGCAATAGGTGCAGCTGTAAAACAAGGTGTTGAAATAGGGGTACAAAGTTATACTGATTTAGAAAATGCATTATCTCGTGTTAGAGGTGCGTTAGGTGAGACTGAGGCTGAAGCAAAGGCAAGTGGCCAAGTTATTAAAGACGTTTATGAAGCCGGTGTCGGAGAGTCAATGGACCGTGTTGCTGATGCAGTTATTAAGATTAAGCGTAATCTTGGTAATCTTGATGATGGAACACTAAATGCAATTACACAGCAAGCGATAATCCTTGAAGATACTTTTGGAGTGGATATGAATGAAACACTTCGGGGTGCTAAGGGGTTGATGAAAAACTTTGGTCTTAGTGCTCAAGAAGCAATGGATTACATTATAGCCGGTACACAAGAAGGCTTGGACTGGACCGATGAGCTTGGAGATAATATTTCCGAGTACTCTGGAAAGTTTAGCCAAGCTGGATACAGTGCTAAAGACTACTTTCAATTACTAAAAAATGGTGCTGATAGCGGAGCGTATAACTTAGATAAAGTAAATGATGCAATTAATGAGGTAACCACTAGGTTAGCAGATGGAACAATAGGAGATGCTATTGGTTCTTTCAATAAGGAAACACAAAAAACATTTAAAGAGTGGCAAAATGGTGGTGCTACTCAAAAGCAAGTAATAGACAGTATTGTTAGTGATATTACAAAATGTGATAATCAGCAACAAGCACTTACAATGTCCGCTACTGCATTTGGTACTATGGGAGAAGATGCGAATCTAACATTTGCAAAAGCCTTAAGCAGTGTAGGAGATACATTCGATGATGTATCAGGAAAAGGACAGCAGTTTGCTAATGATACAACTACTCCTATGCAGGAACTTGAAGGTAAAATTCGTCAGTTAAAGGACCAATTGGCACCGTTAGGGGAAACATTTATTAACATAGCAACTTTTGCTATCGATCACTTTAGCGGATTGGCTGGTATTATTACAATTCTTGCAGTAGCATTTGGTGGATATAAAATTGCTACATTAGCGGTTGCAGCAGCAACATTAAAAGCCAAAATTGCTTCGGAAGGTTTTTTTGCAGCACTAGGGTTAAGTCCAATTGGACTTATTGTTGCAGCAATTGCAGCATTAGTAGCTGGTTTTATTTATTTATGGAATACGTCTGAAGATTTTAGAAATTTTTGGATCGGAATATGGGAAAGTATTAAAACAACGGTTGGAAATGTAATTGATTCAATTGCTTCATTTTTTACCGAAACTGTTCCTGAAGCATTTAACAATTTTATATCATATGTAAGTGAGTTTTCTGAACAAGTTGTTGAATTCTTTTCTAATATGTGGACTGGCATTGTTGATTTTTTTACAGAAACAATACCATCATGGATCGAAAGTGCTATTGAATTTTTTCAGCAGATACCATATTTCATTGGATATATGATAGGCTATATAATTGGTATGTTTCTGCAGTGGGGTGCCAATTTAATATCCTTTGTTACTGTTGATATTCCCAATTTTATTAACGGTATTATTACATGGTTTAGTCAATTACCAAGTCGGATATGGGAGTGGTTGCAACTTGTAATTACAAATATTATCCAATGGGGTACTAATATGTTTAATACCTCAGTAGCGTGGGTATCACAAACAATTGAAGGTATTGTAACTTGGTTTAGTCAATTACCAAGCCGAATATGGAACTGGCTTACAAGTTCAGTTTCAAAAGTAGTAGAATGGGGTGTTAATTTAGCTTCTAAAGGTAAAGAAGCAGCTCAAAAATTAGTAACTGGAATTGTAGATAAAGTAAAAGAAATACCGGGGAAAATGGCTGAAATTGGTAGTAATTTAGTTAAAGGTTTGTGGGAAGGAATTAAAAACGTTAAAGACTGGATACTTGATAAAATTGGTAGTTTTTGTGACGGAATCGTTGACGGAATTAAAGGCTTTTTTGGCATAAAATCACCTTCACGAGTTATGCGGGATGTAATAGGGAAATTCCTTCCACCCGGTATTGCAGTTGGGTTTGAATTAGCAATGCCTAAATCGTTAAAGTCAATGAAAAGTGAGGCAATTGGTATTGTAGATGAATTAAGTGGTATCATGAATTTTAATCTTGACGATGTATCAGCAGGTGTTAAATTAGAAACCGACGTTGATAATGCACGTCAAACTGCTTTTGAGACTAATGTAAGCGAATCATTAGAAATAGATTATGATCGTATGGCTGATGCAAATGCAAAAGCTATGAAAAATAGCGGTCTAGCAATAAAGCTGAATCAGCGTGAACTAGGAAGAGTGATTTGATGAAAGGAGAGTTGTATGAAAGTTTATTATATTAATAGTGAGAACACTAAAATAGATTTACTCAATTCCCCTTATAGAATTGAAGAGACGGATTTCTTTAGCTTTGAATGGTCATACAACAAGGAAAACCGTAGAGTTAAGAACTTCTATCGTGATGTTGAAACCAAAAAAATTAAAATAGATGTTAACTCAAATAATTACGAAGAATTCTACACAGCACTTAATAATGTTACTGATATTTTTAATATTGATATATCTAAAAATGTTAAAGGAAGGCTATATTTTAATGATTACTATTTAGAATGTAACATATTTAAAAATGATAAAGATCTCGAATCTTATGTGTTGCCATATGCTAAAGTAGAATTTTCTATAGTTGCTGATGAGGTGCAGTGGATTAAAGAAGATGAACAACATTTTTATCATACAAATACTTCGAGAGAAACTGACAGTAAAAAGTATACATATAAGTATCCTTATCGATATGGTGACCCCGGTGGACAAATGACAGTTTCTAATGAAGGTGTTGTAGATAATAATATTTTAATTAGGATATATGGACCTGTTACTGATCCAGCTGTTAAAATCGGTGATAACCTTTATCAAGTTTTTACAACGCTTGAGGAAAATGAAAGATTAGAGATAAATACGCTTAATCGAACTGTTAAAAAAATCAATGTTCAGGGTGAAGAGATAAATTGCTTCAATGATCGAAATAAAGAAAGTCAAATTTTTGAAAAGGTAAAGCCCGGGACAGCTACTGTATTATGGAATAATACGTTTTCCTTTGATATTGTTGTCTATAATGCTCGAACTGAGCCGAAATGGGAGGGTATGTTTTAATGGATTTCGTTTATACTGATTCCAAAGGAATTGAAATTGGTTTTTTAAGAAACTGTAGTATTGATCTTGAAATAGGTACATATGACAAAGGGAGTAATGATTTTCAAATAACTATTTCTCAAGAAGAACGAGATCCAAATCTAACATATGAAAGTTTAATTTATTGTGAAAATACCGAGTATGGCGGAGTTGTCAAGAGCCTTGAGATAGATACAGAATCAGGTGAAATAATTATCGGCGGAATATGCCCCCGAGCGTTATTAAAAGGTGATTATATACAGCCAAAAAATCGTAAAGATGAGTATTACTTCTTTAATGGTGAAGCAAATAAATGTATAAAGGAATATATTGGTTCATCTACATTATTTTTTAATTACATAGATAATACTGAAAAATCATTGAGGATAAATAAAAATCTTAATGATTTTTTTATTGTCTCTGAAGAAAATAGCGGGTTTCAATTGAACTACGCTTCACGATATTCAAACACTTTACAAACTTTTGAAACAATGCTTTTAGCGGTTGGAGCTAAACTGAGTTTAATTTGGAAAAATGGAAAGATAGAGCTTTCAGTAGTTCCAATATATGATTATAGCCCCAAACTTCAGTTTGATAATGACTATGGACTTCAAATAATTGCAAAAAGAGATACCTATCAATATAACCATTGTATCGGTCTTGGAAAAGGTGATCTTCAGGAAAGGCAAGTTGTTCATGTTTTTAAAATCAATGATGAATACTTTGAACTTAATGAAATAGATGATGTATCTAAGATTACCAAAGATTTAAATACGATGATTTATGATTTTTCAAGTGTAGAAAGTGTTCAGGAGTTAATAGATGGGACTAAAACAAAGTTAAAAGAGGCCCAAACAAACAACTCAATTGAAATTAAATTTGAAAATTTAGATGTAGAAATAGGCGATATTGTTGGGGCAAAAGAATATATAACGGGTATTAGTTTAAGGACATCAATTGTTCAAAAAATTTTAAAATGCACGTTTTATCAAAATTATTCTGATTACGATATTGAATATAAGGTAGGTGAGTAAAGTATGGCAAATAGCGATGCGGTTGAACCAATTACATTAACTGGAAAAAATGTTACTGCTGCAATAGATGCATATTTATTTGATGCATTATATGGACAGGAAGGTATTTTTGAAAAAGGTAACAAGTTAAAAGCAACTATCATCAGTAATAATAAAATAAGATTGTCCGATGGCTTGCTGATAAATCAAGGACATTTTTTACGTATTAAGCCAGGGATGTATGAAGACCTGACAATTGATAACGGTACTCAAAATACAAAACGGTGTGATTGTATAGTTGCAGAGTTTCGTATATCTTCAAATGGTGAGACTCATGAAATAAAAGTTGTAAAAGGAACACCGGGAACAATAGAAACAGTACCTAAGCTGACTAAAAATGATCTTGAAAATGGTGGTTCAATTCGACAACTTGAACTCTATCGAGTCCATTTAAATGGAATAAATATCAGTGGTGTAGATAAAGTTGCTCAAAGTGTTTATAGTTTTAATTCAGCCGTTTTCTATTATGAATAGAGGTGATAAGGTGAAACTGATAGAGATTTATTTGAGTGATGAGCAAACACATGCATGCAGTCGAAATATTTTTTACGCAGGTAGAAAATATGATGATGGTGCAATGGCAATAAAATTTGTTAACGAGGAGTTATTTAAAGCTCCGGGGTGGAAATATTATTTAAAAGTTTTAAAAGATGGAATATTACAAGAGATTCCAATGATGGAAAACTTATTTATAATATCAACAGCATTAACAAAAGAGGCGGGAGTATATACGTGTCAAATAATTGCAAGGTATAATTTTGGTGAAAAAACAAAATCATTTTCAGAGTTTAAACTTGAAATAGAAGAGACGATTTTTGATCAGGAAATTACTGAGATTACAATAGATCCGAATATATTATCGCTATATGAAGAATTATTAAAACTTAAAGAATATTTAGAAAAATTTACAATTAATTTTGTAACAAACAGTGAAATTGACGAGATATTAGAGGAGGTATTTGAAAATGGCCAAGAAAAAAACGTCAACTAATTTGGCTGATGATACACTTGTTTTAGCTGATGTAATTACTGATGAAAAACCGGTGGGTACAAATGGACTTCAACATGCGTTAGAGTATATTAAAGAAAATTTTGTGACGCAAGATGAATTTAACTACAAAGCAATTGTAATTAACAGTTTTACAAATAATAAAAATACAGTAGAAATTGGTTCTACAGTAACAGATATTTTATTAAGCTGGTCTTTGAATAAAAAGGCAAAAGTTCTAACGTTGGACGATGAGTCATTAGAACCAACTGATACATCAAAGCAATTATTGGAGCAAAATATTAAAACCAATAAAACATGGACTTTAAAAGCAGAGGACGAAAAGGGTGCAGTTAGCACTAAAACTACCTCACTAAGCTTCTTGAATGGTATTTATTGGGGTGCAAGTTCTAGTCAAGATACTTACGATAATACGTTCGTTTTAGGATTAACTAAGGCTTTACAAGGTTCTAAAGGAAAGGTGTTTACTGTGAATGCTGGTGAAGGACAGTTTATTTTTTATGCTGTTCCTACACGCTATGGTGATGTCTCATTTAATGTTGGGGGCTTTGATGGTGGATTTTCAAAAGTTGCTACAATCGAATTTACAAATGCAAGTGGATATAAAGAAAACTATGATATTTATAAATCGGATAACGCAAATTTAGGAAATACTACAGTAACTGCTAAATAATTAGAAAGAGAGGTAATTAATTTATGGCGGATTATAAAGGAAGTACCACTCTTATTAGTGGTATTACACAAAAAAATGGTGGCAAGTTCCCATTAGTTGAAGCTAGTGCTGTTCAATTTAAAAATGAAGAAAATCAGGATGGTACATTTAAGAGTGTTGCTGAAAAAATTGATGAAGTTGCCGAACAGGCAGGAAGCTATGAAATGGGATCTACTGAAGATATCGATAGCATTATTAATGGTTTAGAATAAAAAAAGAATAGGAGAATAAGAATTATGGCTAATAATAAAATAATTAATGTAGATTTATTAAATGATTTTGCTAAAAAAATGTGGGGTAAAATCTCAACAAAATTAAGTAGTAAGGTTGATACAACAACAACCGTAAATGGTAAACCGTTGTCAGGAAATATTACGATTAACGCTACAGATGTACAAGCTATTCCGGCATCACAAAAAGGAGCAGCTAACGGTGTTGCAGGGTTGGGAGAAGATGGTAAGGTTCCTGCTTCTCAATTACCTAGCTATGTAGATGATGTTGTTGAAGGTTATCTTCATACGGATGGAGCGTTTTATAAAGAAGCAGAACATACAACAAAAATCACTGCAGAGAGTGATAAAATTTATGTAGATATTGCAACTAATAAAACGTATAGATGGAGTGGTTCAGCGTATGTGGGTATTGGCAGCGACTTAGCTTTAGGTGAAACTGCTTCTACTGCATATGCCGGGAACAAAGGTAAAGCCAATGCAGATGAAATCGCTAAAATTAAAAATGGTAGTACAGTAGTACCAAAGGCTACAGATGCTGCAACAGTTAGCGGGCATACGGTTGCAACAAATGTACCGGAAAATGCAAAGTTTACAGATACTGTCTATACTCCTGAATACGCAACGACTTCTGATATTGATGAAATTATCACAGCTGTATTTGGGTAAATGAGCGATTTAATAAAGAGATTATTCAGGAGTGTTTCAGCTGCTGTAGTGGAAAAAACGATTTCTACTACAGCATTGAAATATACATTATCTAAAATAAAAGATAAATTTGCATTAAAAAGCGAAACAGTGAAAAATATTGCAGCAAATGGGCGTAGTATTACAGTTACTAAAGCTGATGGAACGTCTTCAACGTTTCAAACGCAAGACACGGTATATGTACATCCAAGCATGCATAGTGCATCTATAATTGAGCAAGATGGCACACATAGATTTGTGACTGATGCTGAAAAAACATTATGGAACAATAAATTAAATGCATCATTAAAAGGAGTTGCGAACGGTGTCGCTTCATTGGATGCAAATGGAATGGTACCCAGTTCACAGTTACCTAGTTATGTGGATGATGTTTTAGAGTATACTAATAAAGCAGGTTTTCCATCAACTGGTGAAACCGGAAAAATTTATATTGATAAAACAACAAACATTACCTATAGATGGGGTGGTACTGCATATGTAGAAATTAGTCCATCGTTGGCATTAGGCGAAACTTCAAGCACTGCTTACAGTGGTGATAAAGGTAAGTCCACAACAGATAAAGTAAATGCTATTATTGCAGGAACTACAAAAGTTCCTAAAGCTACTAGTGCAGATACTGTAAATGGATTAACTGTAAAAACTGCGGTTCCAGCTAATGCTAAATTTACAGATACGGTATATACGCATCCAAATAATAGTTCATCATATACTAGTGGTTTATATAAGATTACAGTTGATAAATATGGACATGTTATAAGTGCTGTTGCAGTACAAAAAGCGGATATCACTAATTTAGGTATCCCAGGTTCAGTTATTACTAGTGCAAGTGAAATAAAGTTAGCTAGTGGAAAAACTATTGAAACTGCTATAAATGAAATTTTATCTGTACTTGAAAAAGCTGTGTTTTATGATGATAGTGTTGGATGATTTAAAAAACAGGAGGGAATATGGGTAAACTTATAGATTCAACTGGTAAAAAAATTTTGTTGGGAACTGTTTTATATAACGGTGATACAACAAGCAATTTTACTTTAAATGATGATTACATCAATTATGATTATATAGAAGTTGTGTGGCGTCCGCATCCTACTTTGGGGCAGTGTTCGGATACAATGATTCCATCTAAAGACAGTAAGCTGCATTTAGAACGCACACAATCCATAAACGGAGTTACTACTGTCTATCGCTGCCAAATGACTTTTAGTGGCAGAAACGTGACTCTTACAGGTCGTACACAGGTTATTAACGGAGCATCGGTTGATGCTGTGGAAGAACATATTTTAAGAGTAATTGGTTATTAGGACACTGAAGTATGTGTCTTTTTATATTGCCTCGGGATGGCATGAAAATTCGTCCAGAAAGAAGGTAAAATATGGATTTAGGTTTTATTTCAAATTATTTTGTTCCGGTCGTAATGGCCGGATGTCTAGCAACTGGATATGTTGTTAAAAAATGGATAAAAGATGTTGATAATAAATGGATTCCTACAGTTGTGTTTTTCGAGGGTGCTGCATTAAACTGCATCGTATCCGGAAATGTAACAGTAGAAACAGTTGTAGCCGGTGCAGTATGCGGTTTAGCTAGTACCGGATTGCATCAGGCTTTTACTCGAGTAATTGAAAATAAAAAAGAGGAGTAAGTAGATCCTGATGCAAGAATTTTTAATGAGTACATGGTCCATTGTTTTAACTGCTGCAGTTGGTTATCTTGTAACTAATTCCAGAGACAGTAAGAAAAGTCGAAAAAAACTCGAAGAAAAAAGAGAGCAGGAGAAATTAGACCAGATTAAAAGACAAATTGTTATGGAAGAGGCACTATGTGCAATGTTGCATGAACGTATCGTGAGGTTTTGTGAGCGTTTGCTGATAATCAGTTATGTTACTGCTGATGATCTAAAGGAACTGGATTACCTTTATAACCCCTACAGGGCTTTAGGCGGTAATGGAACAGCAGAAAGATTATATAACAAAGTGCAGCAGCTTCCATTAAGAGTAGAAAACGGAGCGGAGTGATTCCGCTCTTTTAAGTTAAATTAAGGAGGAAAATAAAATGGCAGTATTTAATATTCATGGAGGACATGCCCCAGCTGGTAAAAAAGGAAGTGGAGCAGTAGGAATTGTAAACGAAAGTATCGTAGATAGAGAAATTAAGGATGCGGTTATTGCTAAATTAAGAGCATTAGGGCATACTGTTTATGACTGTACTTGCGAAAATGGTGGAAGTGCAACCGAAGTATTAAAAGACATTTGTAACAAAGCAAATGCACATACAGTTGATTTAGATGTATCTATTCACTTAAATTGTTACAATGGGTCAGCAAAAGGCACAGAAGTATTAGTATATAAATTGGGAGGTAAAGCCGAACAGTACGCAAAGAATATTGTTAATTCAATTTCAGAATTGGGATATACTAATCGGGGTGTAAAAGTGCGTAATGATCTGTACTATTTAAAACATACTAAAAACACAGCGTTGTTAATCGAAACGTTCTTCTGTGATAATCAAGAAGATGTAAACCGCTATAATTTAGATGCTATGGCAAATGCAATTGTTAAGGGAATTATAGGCGAAGTGACAAGTTCAACAGAAGTTCCAACACCCCAACCATCTGAACCGGTCAAACCAAGCGGTTATGATGAATGGGTAGCACGTTTACAACAAGAGTTAAATTACCAATTTAAGCGAGGTTTAACAGTAGATGGATTAAAAGGACCTAAGACACTAAATGCTTGTCCTACGGTTAAAAAAGGTGCAAAAGGAAACGTTACACGCTTAATTCAAGAACGATTAAATAGTGTTGGCTTTAGTCTAGGGGTAGATGGTATTTTTGGAACAGCAACTTATAACGCTGTAAAAGTTTTCCAACGTAACCGTGGATTAAGCCAAGATGGTATTGTTGGTAAAAATACATGGAATTGGCTTTTAAAAGGAACTAAGATGTAATTATGTTTAAAAAGAAATTCGACACTATCAATGCTACTATTTTTATTCTCTTTCTAACTGTATTTGGTCTAAGTTTCACTACTCTTTATAAGGACTATCAGAAACGTAATTTAGAGGTTAGGTTAGAATTAACAAAACAAGAATTACAAGATACTCAAGGAGATAGAGATTATTATAAAGGACAGTATAAAAAATATTACGAATTGTCCGAAGAACTTCAAAATCAGATGGGTGTTTATGCTTATTAATAAAGTTTATCTAAAACACGGTGCTGAAGATGTTCACGGTAGCAAATTAAATACCCGAATAGAATACACCCTTATACATAAGGGGCTATCTCATAGCATAATCACTTCTGGATATGGTAAAAAAATATATATCAATAATAAATATATAAAAAGAAAACCTAGGTCGTAGTGATCTAGGTTTTTTTGTATAAAGAAAAACACAGCGACATGGGAATGGAACGCTGTGTTTTTAGCATAATTTTGGAATGCGTACTATGCTTATTAAAAGTATATAATAATTTATTATTATTTTCAATAAACTTTATACAAAAAGAGTACAAGCCCAAAAACGGGAGAGGTGAACTTGTACTCTTAGTATAACTATGAATATTGTTAATGGGAAAGGAACAATATTCTATTGTACAAAAATATTATCTGTACGCCATTCATTTTACTGTTTTATACAAAATATGCAAGTATAATGAATTATTAAATAAAAGAGCACAAGGCTCTGGTGAGGAGATAACTCTTTTGTGCTCTTTGTCTAGCAAGGCTAATGGGAAAGGAAAGCCATTTAATCTTGCATCCATTTTAATTTCCTCCATTTTTCTTATTATATAGCGATATTAAAGCCAAGTCATTAATAAAATTACTAACAATACTATAACTATAATGTTAAGTATCATTTTAATCTTTTCATAGTGTTTCATGATTATCGCTCCTTTCGTTTATGAGAAAGATATGATATAATCTTTAAGAGAGAGGGGAAGTCATTTCCCCAAACTCTTTATGATTGCTAATATTAGAGTTATTATCTCTAGTATTAACTTGAGGAGTTCCAAGACTTGTTTGACGATTGGTTTGGAACTCTTTTTTTGTTTCTTCATATCCTATCTCCTTTCTACACTTATATAATACACTAAAACGTGAACTTTGTCAACGCTTAAATACACTTTTATATGAATTATTTTCACTATTGAATGAACTATATTCATGTGATAAAATACTAATGAGGTGATATGGAATGAATAAAAAAATAATATCTTTATTGGCATTGTTTGGATTCAATCAAACCGATTACGCTAATCATATGTCAATGAGCAAGAGTAGTCTAAGTAACAAAATGAAAAGAGGCTCATACACGGCAAAGGATTTAATTGAGCTAGCTGAAATGACAGGGAATAGGCTTGCAATTGTTGATGAAAACGACAAAGTAATAATTGAATTTAGTAAGGAAGATTTATAGGCAGGAATATACATATAAATGTATATCGTTCAAGTCTGGTCGTAAATGATCAGTCTTTTTTTTATTTTTCGGAAATTTTTTATTAAAAATAAAAAAACAATGCCATAAAATATGACACTGTATCTTTTAATAATAACTTTCGACATTTCGTATTATACGTTTTTGTTTTTCTATTGCATGTTTACAGTCTATTATTTTTTCTTCTTTATCTTGTAAATTGGAAAATTCCAAGAATTTCAGTTTTTCTTCCAGTACCTTTAATTTTGTTTTTGCTTCTTGCAGTTTTCTGTCCTTTAAATTCATATTTAACACCTCAAAATATATTATAGTAATTCTCTTATTAATAATTCAAGTTATATCGACTAGTATTATTCTATCCTTATTATATATATGGTATAATTTAAGGAAATAAAAAACTAAAATATTATGTATATCTTTTTGGTACTGAAGAATTAGCCCATGTTGAAATGATCAGTGCAATTTTATATCAATTAACTACAGATTTAACAATTGATCAAATAAAAGCACAAGGTTATGATAAATATTTTGTTGATCATACTTTGGGAATTTATCCACAAGGTGCAAGTAATGTACCTTTTACAGCGGCCTATTTCCAATCTAAAGGCGATCCAATTACTGATTTAACGGAGGACATGGCGGCAGAGCAAAAAGCACGTACAACTTATGATAACATTTTAGCTCTTGTTGATGATGAGGAAATAAAAAAACCGATTCGTTTCTTAAGAGAACGTGAAATTATTCATTATCAAAGATTTGCTGAAGCGTTGGAGATCGTTAAAGGGCATTTAAACAGTGATAATTACTATGCCTATAATCCAGCATTTAGAAATGGTAAATGCAATAAAAAGTAAATTAAAACAATACAATGAGATACTTCATTGTATTGTTTTTTTAAGTGTGCCGCGCATGGCATACATCTAGTTGGTGAAAGCCCAACCACGGGTATTTACCGCCAAGTATAGTGAACCGCAAGTCATTAACAGCGATGTTATGGGTGAAAGAAGTAGTGTAACAAAATCTTCGAGGTTACGAATAGAAATTTAATGAAGCTAAACAAGGCATGTCGATGCGGGTTTAGTGAAGAAGAAATATATAAATGTGTGAATACAAGATTAGGATGGTATAGAAGAAGTGCGATGAATGTCGTAAATTTTACAATATCATCAAAAGTTTTAGGTATAAAGAAAAGAGACAAACTAGGTTTAGTCAATCCCCTCGATTACTATCTTAAGAGTTTGTGATAGCGATATAAATGTAGAGCCGTATACGAGACCCGTACATACGGTTCAATGGGAGGGACAATAGATCACTGAATTTATTCTTCTATTCTATTATTTGTTCGATTTTCGTTGTAATAAATTCAGTTGGGCAAAGGATTTTATTAGCTCGGCTTTTTTTACATCATTAAAATATTGATATTGATTTTAGATGGGAGATTTAAATTATTTTTTGTTATGGAAAATAAATAATGATGAAGATAGATACTAATATTGTTATAATTAGCTTGATTTGAACAATCTTATGATAAATTATATTGATTTAATCATTGCTTTATGACATAATAATGTGACTTAGTAAAAAGGAGTTTAATTAATGATATCTACACAAAATGTATCTTTACAATATGGTGATCGTGCCTTGTTTGAAAATGTAAGTGTTAAATTCACTGATGGTAATTGTTATGGAATCATCGGTGCTAATGGAGCTGGTAAGAGTACTTTTTTAAAAATTTTAGCTGGAGAAATTGAGCCTAATAAAGGTGAAGTAATTTTAGAACCACATAAACGTTTATCGGTCTTGAAGCAAGATCATTTTGCTTATGATGAAAATGGTGTTGTAGAAACTGTTATCATGGGTAATAAACGTCTTTATGAAATTATGCAAGAAAAAGAAGTATTATATTCTAAACCTGATTTCAATGATGAAGACGGAATCAAGTTAGCTGAACTTGAAGGTGAATTCGCAGAAATGGATGGATGGAATGCCGAAGTAGATGCAGAAATCATGCTTAATGGTTTAGGGATTGGTGAAGAGTTACATAATTTAAAAATGAAAGAATTAGATGGAAACCGAAAAGTAAAAGTTTTGCTTGCTCAGGCATTATTTGGGAATCCTGATGTTTTATTATTAGATGAACCAACTAACCACCTTGATCTAGACAGTATTCGCTGGTTAGAAAACTTCTTATTGAATTTTAAAAATACTGTTATTGTTGTCAGCCATGACCGTTATTTCTTAAACAAAGTTTGTACACATATTGCTGATATTGATTACTCGCGAATTCAATTATATGTTGGTAATTACGATTTTTGGTATGAATATAGCCAATTACAATTACAACAAGCTAAAGAAGTAAATAAAAAGGCAGAGGCTAAGAAAAAAGAATTGGAAGAATTCATTGCGCGGTTCAGTGCTAATGCTTCTAAAGCTAAGCAGGCAACTTCAAGAAAAAAATTATTAGATAACTTAGAAATGGTTGATATTAAGCCTTCTCTTCGTCGTTATCCGTTTATCGCTTTTAAACCAGGTCGAGAAGTTGGAAATATTGTTTTAAAAGTAGAAGGATTATCAAAAACAGTTGATGGTATTAAATTATTAAATAATGTTAGTTTCTCAATTAATCCTAAAGAAAAAGTAGCTTTCGTCGGCGATGTTAAAGCAACAGAGACATTCTTTAAAATCATTATGGGTGAAATTGAACCGGATGAAGGAACTTTCCAATGGGGAGTAACGACGTCACAATCATATTTTCCTAAAGATAATTCCGAGTTTTTTAATAACTGTGATTTAACTTTAGTAGACTGGTTGCGTCAATTCTCGGTTAAAGATGAATATGAGCAAGATCTTCGGGGCTGGCTAGGAAGAATGTTGTTTTCTGGTGAAGAAGCGCTAAAAAAAGCTTCGGTATTATCAGGAGGCGAAAAGGTTCGTTGTATGCTGGCTAAGATGATGATGGCCGAAGCTAATGTTTTAGTTTTAGATGAACCAACTAATCACCTTGATTTGGAATCAATTCAAGCCCTAAACCAAGGACTTATTAATTTTAAGGAGAATATTTTATTTACCAGCCATGACCATCAGTTTGTTCAAACAATTGCTGATCGAATTATTGAATTTAATGAAAATGGTATTTTAGATCGTTTATCAACATATGATGAATATTTAGAATATAAAGAAAATAACAAGTAGATACTAGGTATCTACTTTTCTTTTGTGTATAATATAGACAATAGGGATTTCAGGAGGAAAATTATGAATAATACAATTAAGCAGTTATTTGAGCGTAAATCGGTTCGTGTATATCAAGATAAACCAATTGAGGCTAAAGAAAAACAATTAATTTTTAATGCAGCCATTCAGGCTCCGACTGCAGGGAATATGACATTATATTCGATTATTGATATACAAGATCAGGCTATTAAAGAAAAATTAGCGAAGACGTGTGATAATCAGCCGTTTATTGCAAAAGCACCCCTAGTTTTAATCTTTGTTGCTGATTATCAAAAATGGTATGATGCATTTAAATATTATCATGGTGAAGAACAGATGCGTTCGCCATCATATGGTGATTTTTTATTAGCATTTAGTGATACTTTGATTGCAGCTCAAAATGCCGTTGTTGCAGCTGAAAGTTTAGGAATAGGAAGTTGTTTTATCGGTGATATCATTGAGCAGTATGAAGTACATCGTGAATTATTAAATTTACCTCAATATACAGCTCCAGTGGGGATGCTTGTAATGGGTTATCCGACAGAACAGCAGCAACATCGAACTAAGCCTGCTCGTTTTGATTCTAAATATGTTGTTAGTGTTGATCGTTATGAAAAATTTGATGATGAAAAGTTAGTAAAAATGTTTGATGATCGAGCAGTTTTAGCTAATCGCAGCAGTGGGGGACGAAGTTTTGTCGATGATATTTATAATCGCAAATGGACTGATCCGTTTATTGAAGAAATGTCTCGTTCATCTAAATTATGGATTGAACAATGGGGAAAAGAGGATGAAGAAAGCTAAGATGATTCTTAGCTTTTTATCGTTTATCAGCTCTTATAAAGATGATAAATAATTATTGAAAGATAGTTGACATTTGCTAATATTTGCATATAATATATAGCGTGCTATTTATTTTGGAGGTGGTAAAATGCCAAATAAAAAAATTGGATTTTTAATCAAACAAGTTTTTTATTTACATGAACAGCATTTAAATAAACAATTTAGTAAATTTGGATTAACTGCTTCACAGACATTTACATTAATTTATTTGTTTAAATCTCACGACAAAGGAATTAGTGTGAATCAAAAAGATATTGAAAAAGAATTAGATATTTCTAATCCTACAGTTACTGGAATTTTGAATCGTTTAGAAGTAAAGGGATTAATTAACCGGGTACCGTGTCGTCATGATGCTCGTGCTAAAAATATTGAAGTAACTGAAAAGGCCTTAGAACTGGATAAACAGCTACGGATTGTTTTCCAACAGTCTGATGAAAAATTAGTTGAATCATTATCAAAAGAAGAAATAGACAATTTACAAAGTTATTTGATTAAGATATTAAGAAGTAATTCTTAATATTTATTTTACTGTTATTCATAGCACGCTATTTAATTTTTAGGGAGGTATATAAATGTTAAAAACACTTTTAGCCCAAATAAAAGAGTATAAAAAAGATACGATCTTAACACCTGTACTTGTTGTGGTTGAAGTTATTTTGGAAGTTGTAATTCCACTTTTAATGGCGATGATCATTGATAAGGGAATAGAAGTTAGAGATATGAATATGGTTGTTAAATTAGGAATCATTACATTGCTCGCTTCCTTTATTTCTTTAGCGGCAGGAGGTTTGGCTGGTAAATATGCCGCTAAGGCCTCAACAGGTTTTGCTAAAAATCTAAGAAAGGCAATGTATTACAATATTCAAGATTTTTCTTTTGCTAATATTGATAAATATTCAACTGCTGGATTGGTTACAAGAATGATGACGGATGTTACTAATGTCCAAAATGCTTTTCAAATGTTAATAAGAGCTTGTATCCGTGCCCCATTGATGATGGTTAGTGCCATGATCATGGCTTTTACGATCAATGCTCAGATTGCTATGGTTTTTTTAGTGGCAATTATCTTTTTAGGAGTTCTTTTAGTTTTCTTTATGACTAGAGCTCATCCGTATTTTAAAAGAGTATTCAACACATATGATGATTTAAACGCTTCAGTTCAAGAAAATGTTAATGGAATTCGGGTTGTTAAAGCTTATGTTCGTGAAGAACATGAAGACGAGAAATTTAAAAAGACATCAACTTTGATTTATAAACTATTTGTAAAGGCAGAAAACTATTTAGTTTTTAATATGCCGCTAATGCAGTTAACTGTATATGGATGTATTATTGGAATTTCTTGGTTTGGAGCACACTTAATTGTCGGGGGAAATCTTACTACTGGAGAATTAACTAGTTTATTTACCTATGTAATGATGATTTTAATGAGTTTAATGATGTTTTCAATGGTATTTGTCATGGTAGTTATGTCAATTGCTTCAGCCCAACGTATTAGTGAAGTAATCAATGAAAAATCAACGCTGCATAATCCTGCTGAGCCTGATTATGAAATTAAAGATGGTTCAATTGATTTTAATAATGTTAATTTCTCATATTTTGATGATCAAGAAGAAATTAATTTACGTGATATCAATGTTCATATTAAATCTGGACAAACAATCGGGATTATTGGTGGAACCGGTAGTGCTAAATCAACTTTTGTTCAGCTTATTCCACGGTTATATGATGTAACTAAAGGAGAAGTTTTAGTTGGCGGTAAAGATGTTAGAAAATACGATTTGGAAACATTGCGAAATGAAGTTGCAATGGTATTACAAAAAAATGTTTTGTTTTCTGGAACAATTAAAGAAAACTTACGCTGGGGTAATAAAGAAGCTAGTGATGAAGAAATTGTGGAGGCTTGTAAATTAGCTCAGGCAGATGAGTTTATTCAACGTTTCCCAGATAAATATGATACCTATATAGAACAAGGCGGAACTAATGTTTCTGGAGGGCAAAAGCAAAGATTGTGTATTGCTCGTGCATTGCTAAAGAAACCCAAAATTTTAATTTTAGATGATTCAACTAGTGCAGTTGATACTAAAACAGATGCATTGATTCGTAGTGCGTTTAAAAAAGTTATCCCTGGAACAACAAAATTAATTATTGCTCAAAGAATTAGTTCAGTTGAAGATGCTGATTTAATCATTGTTTTAGATGATGGTCAGATCAGTGCTATGGGTACTAATGATGAACTATTGGAGTCTAGTGCAATTTATAAAGAAATTTATGAAACACAAAAGAAGGGAGGAACTTTAAGTGAGTAATAGTCGGGGAAAAACAATGAAAAGATTGTTTAAATTTGTTGTTAAAAGACATAAAAAGACCTGCTTTGCAATATTGTTATTAATCATTGTTAGTAGTATTGCTAGTGTTATGGGAACAATCTTTATCAAAAGCTTAATCGATGATTATATTACACCATATATTAATATGGCAAATCCTGATTTTGGACCGTTAACGAATGCGATTTTGAAAATGATTGCAATTTATGCAGTAGGAGTAATTGCTACTTTTAGTTATAATAAGCTCTTAATTAAAGTGACTCAGGGATCGTTAAAAGAAATTCGTGATACGATGTTTGAACATATGGAAAAATTACCGATTCGTTATTTTGATACTCATAACCATGGGGATATCATGTCAATCTATACTAATGATACTGATACTTTAAGACAGATGATTTCGCAAAGTGTACCTCAGGTTATTGTTTCAGCAACAACGATCGTTTGTGTTCTTGTTTCAATGATTGTAATGTCTATTCCAATGACGATAATTAGTGTTTTGATGGTTTGTGTAATGTTATTAGTTTCTAAACATGTAACTAATCGTAGTGGGCGGTATTTCTTTGCTCAACAAACTAATTTAGGTAAAGTTAATGGTTTTATTGAAGAAATGATGGAAGGACAAAAAGTTGTTAAAGTCTTCACTCATGAAGAAGAAGCTAAATTTGATTTTGATAAAGTCAATGAAGAATTATTTGAAAGTGCATATCAAGCAAATAAATATGCTAATATTTTAATGCCGTTAATTGGAAACTTAGGATACGTAAGTTATGTGTTAGTTGCGGTTGTAGGTGGTGTTCTTGCGATTAATGGCTATATGGATTTAACGGTAGGGACATTAGCTGCCTTTCTACAATTAAACCGCTCTTTTAATCAGCCAATTGGACAAATTTCTCAACAAATAAATATGGTGTTGATGGCATTGGCAGGTGCAGAAAGAATCTTTGCATTAATGGATGAAGAGGTTGAAGATGATCTTGGTCATGTTTCTTTAGTTAATGCTAAAGAAAATGCTGATGGTACATTATCTCCAGTTAAAGAACGTACTGGACTTTGGGCTTGGGAGCATAAGCGACCAGACGGTTCAATCGAATATGTCCGTTTAGCTGGTGATGTTCGTTTTCATGATGTTACATTTGGATATAATGAAAATAAGACAATTTTGTATGATATGAATTTATTTGCTAAACCTGGTGAAAAGCTTGCTTTTGTTGGAGCTACAGGAGCTGGTAAAACAACTATTACGAATTTGATCAACCGTTTTTATGATATTCAAAAAGGTTCAATAACTTATGATGGAATTGATATTAAATTAATTAAAAAGGCAGATTTGAGAAGATCGTTAGGAATCGTTTTGCAAGATACACATTTATTTACTGGTACAGTAATGGATAATATTCGTTATGGTAAACTTGATGCTACTGATGAGGAGTGTATAGAAGCTGCAAAACTAGCCAATGCTCATGAATTTATTATGCATTTAGAACATGGGTATCAAACTATTTTGAGTGGTGATGGTTCAAGTTTATCACAAGGACAATGTCAGCTGCTAGCTATTGCTCGGGCTGCGGTTGCTAATCCACCGGTATTGATCTTAGATGAAGCAACATCAAGTATTGATACGAGAACAGAAAGTATTGTTCAAAGTGGAATGGATAAACTGATGGAAGGACGAACAGTTTTTGTTATTGCTCATCGTTTATCAACAATTAAAAATTCTGATGCCATCATGGTACTTGATCAAGGAAGGATCATTGAACGTGGTGACCATGATAAATTGATTAAAGAAAAAGGAACTTATTATCAGTTATACACTGGTGGCTTAGAATTAGATTAAAAAAGCAGCTCGATTTGAGCTGCTTTTTTATGCATGTTTGACCCGATCTTTTTCTTCAGCAGCTTTAGCATCATTGAACCGATCTAAAGTACCTACTAAATATCCAGTGATTCGACGGATTCTTTCAAAACCCAAAGGATAAAAAGTATAATCTAAATCAACCTCATCACCGTCAATTTTAATTGATAATGATTTAAGTGTTTCATCAGGAAACTTTTTTTCTAAGTATTTGATATAAGCAATTATTTCTTCTTCGTCCATTTCACCGTTTTTAACTTCAACTGCAACGTTATTAATGTCTTCCATGGTTATCACCTCAATATCATTATAACGGTTTCTATTTTTACTAGCATTAAATATGCACTATTACCACCAATAACAAATTATCATGAAAATAAGAGTTGAAAGAATAATAGTTAATACGCGATTAACTCGTTTAAACATGTATCTCATACTATCACCATTATAATATATGTTTGATTTATTAATATTTAACATGAAATAATATGACAAATGTTAATTCCTTATTGAGAAGATAACTGTTATAATGACGCTGGTGATAAAATGAAAAAGAAAAAATTAATTTTATTTGACATGGATGGAACATTAATTGACTGGCGCCAGGGAATCGATAAGCCAACTAAACAAATGTTTGAAGCTTTTCAAAAATTACGCGAACATGGTTTTTTAGTAATGATTGCTTCAGGACGATTGTTACCTTTGATCACAGTACCTCTTCGAGGATTTGAATTTGATGGATATCTTTTAAGTGATGGAGCGCATGTTATTTTAAATGGTGAAGAGATTATTAAAGAGCCTTTAGATCATGGTGATGTTGAACGAACTATTTCATTAGCACGATCATTAACTTTAGAGTATGGTTTATTGTTTAAAGATGGGGCTTATTTACAAAAAGATGGGGTAATTGCACCATTTCTAAAAAAAGCTAACTTTGATATGAACAAAATTAATTATGAAAAATATGATGATCAGGTATTTAAATTATATATTCATTGTCAAAAGAAAAAACAAAATGAGATTATTGAACAATTTGGCTGTTTTAATTTAGCTTTTGAGGATGATTATGATCTGATTGAAATTAGAAATAAGTACCATTCTAAAGCAAGTGGGCTAAAGGCAATTTTAACACGCTTAGAAATTGAAACAGAAAACACATATTTTTTTGGTGATGGATTTAATGATGTGGAAATTTTTAATATGGTGGGGCATCCTTATGTGATGGAAAATGCGGCTCCTGAACTATATCAATATGGGACAATTTGTCAGCCGGTTGAAGCTGATGGAGCGTATTTGAAAGTAATGGAAATATTGGCTGAAGAGAACCTTTAAAATGTGCAAAGGTTCTTTTTTAAATAAATATAATCTTGGAATTGAAAAATATTAGTCAATTTGATAAAATCTTGTAAATACATGAAAAGGAGGGGAATTATGCAGCTGCATTTTACAAAAATGGAAGGCATTGGTAACGATTATATTTACTTTGATGGAATAAATCAGGAGATTCCCATGGATAAAGAATTTATCATGAAAATAAGTGATCGTCATTTCGGTATTGGAAGTGATGGAATGATCGTGATTTTACCATCGGATCAGTATGATTTTAAAATGCGAATGTTTAATCTAGATGGAAGTGAAGCAATGATGTGTGGAAATGGAATCCGCTGTTTTGCTAAATTTATCTATGATCATAAATTGAGTGATAAACATGTATTGAAAATTGAAACTAAATCAGGATTACGAACAGTAGAATTATTATTTGATGGCGATGAGTGTATTGGAGCAAAGGTTAATATGGGCAAACCCGTCCTAACTTGTCAAGATATTCCTTGTACATATGCTAAAGAGAAAATGATTGATGAACCGGTAGAAATTGGTGGGCGAGAATATCGTTTAACTACTATTTCAATGGGGAATCCTCATACTGTGACTTTTGTTTCTGATTTAGATACTTTGGATTTAAAAACAATAGGTCCTAAATTTGAGCACCATCAATTGTTTCCTGCATCTGTTAATACTGAATTTGTTCAAATCATTAACAAAAGTTATGTTAAGATGCGTGTTTGGGAACGCGGTTCGGGTGAAACTATGGCTTGTGGTACTGGTGCTTGTGCAGTTATGTATGCATGCTATTTAAATCATTATACGGATAGTAAGGTAACAGTGGAATTATTAGGTGGTTGTTTGGAAATTGAATATGTAGATGAAACGATCATGATGTCTGGACCTGCAGCAAATGTTTTTAATGGAACAATAGAGATATAGAAAAGGAGATAGATATGTTAAATAGTGCAGAAGAGATAATTAAATATATTGGTGATGCAAAAAAACAAACACCGGTAAAAGTTTATTTAAAAGGGAAAAACTTACCAGAAGCAACTGAATTTAAAATGTTTGGTGGAGAAGATAGTAAAGTATGTATTGGTGATTTAGAGGCTATTAAAGCTTATATGGAGGTAAATAAAGAGGTTATTGTTGATTCTTATTTAGAACAAGATCGTCGTAATAGTGCAATTCCAATGTTAGATATGACTAATATTAATGCTCGTATTGAACCTGGATGTTTTATTCGCGAACATGTAACGATTGGCGATAATGCTGTAATTATGATGGGTGCAGTTATAAATATTGGAGTCAAGATTGGTGAAGGAACTATGATCGATATGGGAGCTGTTTTAGGTGGTCGTGTAGAAGTTGGGAAACGTTGTCATGTTGGTGCTGGAGCAGTTTTAGCTGGAGTTATTGAACCACCTAGTGCTTCACCAGTAATATTAGAAGATGATGTATTGATTGGAGCTAATGCTGTAGTTATTGAAGGAGTACACATTGGTAAAGGTGCAGTTGTTGGTGCTGGTTCGATTGTTACAAGTGATGTTCCGGCAGGGGCTGTGGTAGTTGGAAATCCAGCTCGAATTATTAAAGAACAAAAAGATGAAACAACTGAAGGTAAAACTCAGTTAATGGATGATTTAAGAAAAATTTAGGAGATCAGTTATGGACGCTTTAAATGAAATTAAAAGATGGCGTCAGGAATTACATCAAATCCCTGAGCTAGGTTTACAAGAATTTAAGACTTCAAAATATCTTAAAGATGAATTAACTAAGATGGGATATGAACCAATTTCAATCTTGGATACAGGGGTTCTTGTTTATCTTGATAATCATCAAGATAAAACCTTGGCTTTTCGTAGTGATATGGATGCATTGAAAATATCCGAACAAACTAATTGTAGTTTTACATCATGTCATAATGGTTATATGCACGCATGTGGTCATGATGGTCATATGGCTGCTTTACTTGGATTAGCTAAAAAACTAAAAGAGCAGCCTTTAAAGTGGAAGCATAATATCTTATTGATATTTCAGCCGGCAGAAGAATCACCAGGTGGTGCAAAGTTAATTGTTGAAGCTGGGATTTTAAAGCAGTATAATGTAAGAGCAATATTTGGTTTACATTTAATGCCGACAATCGAAGCAGGAAAGATTGCTTGTCGACCGGGACCATTGATGGCTCAAAATGGTGAACTTGATGTGACAATAACTGGCAAAAGTGCTCATGCAGGGTTATATCATTTAGGAATTGATTCAATCATGATTGCTAGTCAAATAATTTGTCAATATCAAAGTATTATTTCTCGAGTAATAGCACCTGTTGAAAGCTGCGTAATTAATATTGGAGAAATTCAGGGGGGAACTGTGCGAAATATCGTTGCTGATCAAACAACTTTTAAAGGAACAGTTAGAACTTACAGCGAGACAGTTTTTAAAAAAATTACAGATACGATGGAGGCAATTAATCAAGGGATGGAGCAAACTTATGGCTGTACCATTGAATTTAGTTGCCCGCCAATGTATCCACCGGTTTTAAATGATTATGATCTATATCGGCAATTTGTTAGATTAACTGATGAGAATTATGAGGAATTAAAAGAGCCGTTAATGTTAGCTGAAGATTTTTCTTTCTATCAAAAAGAGGTACCAGGAATATTCTTTTATGTAGGAACTAAAACACCAAAATATTTTAGCGGTTTACACACAGAAACATTTAATTTTGATGAAGAAGTCTTGATGCAGGCAGTAGAATTATATTATCGTCTAGCAGATAAGATTAAATTGGGGGACTAAAAATGGATTATTTTGATAGAGCTAATAATGCTTTTATGAAAGCTTATGGTAGATTTGATGTTACTTTTGATCACGGTAATGGAGTTTATTTATATGATACAAACGGTAAAAAGTATTTGGATTTTTATTCTGGAATAGGTGTTAATTCATTTGGCTATGATTATCAGCTGTATACAGATGCAATGTGTCAACAGATGCACCGTTTAATGCACATATCAAATTATTTTAATAGTGTTGAAACAATTGAGGCTGCTGAAGCGGTAATTAAAGCAACACAACTTGATCAAGTATTTTTTACTAATAGTGGGACAGAAGCGACCGAAGGGGCGTTGAAGTTAGCGCGTAAATATTATTATGAAAAACATGGAAAGGCTGATAGTGAAATTATTAGTTTGAATCATTCTTTTCATGGCCGTTCTACAGGAGCGGTTACATTAACAGGAACTCCTGCATATCAAACTGCATTTGGACCATTAATTACGGGTGTAAAATATGGCGATATTAATGATTTGGATTCAGTGGCTAAGTTAATCACCCCAAGAACAGCTGCGATTATTTTAGAACCTGTTCAAGGGGAAGGGGGGATCCATGTTTGCACCCAAGAATTTATGAAGGGAATTCGACAATTATGTGATAAGCATGAGATTGTAATGATTCTTGATGAAGTTCAATGTGGGATGGGACGAACAGGAACGATCATGACATATTTCCAATATGGAATCATGCCTGATATTGTTTGTCTAGCTAAAGGAATTGGGGCTGGTTTCCCAATGGGAGCGTTTGTAGCAAATAAAAAAATCGGAGATGCTTTAAAACCTGGTGATCATGGATCTACTTATGGTGGTAACCCTATGGCTGGAAAAGCTTGTAAGACAGTCTTTAAGATTTTAGAAGAAACGCAAATGCTTGATCATGTTCAAGATGTCAGTGAATATTTGATTACTAAATTAGATGAACTAGTTGAAAAATATGATTTTATTAAGGAACGTCGCGGTTTAGGACTAATGCTTGGCTTAGAATTTGATCATCCAGTCAAACCATATATTCAAAAAGCTCTCGATAAAGGTCTAGTGTTGATTACTGCGGGAACAAATGTAATTAGAATGTTGCCGCCATTCATCATTGAAGAAAAAGATGTTGATGAGATGATTAGTATATTTACTGAAGTTATAGATGAAATTAATAGTTAATCTTTACTTTTAAAAGATAGAAAAAAGGAATTGTTTAAGATAACATTGCAATAGTAATGTTATCTTTTGTTTTACATCATCATAATTTAGCACTATACTATAGGGAAGGTGATATGATGAAAAAAGGAATGTTGTTGAAGCTTTTTGTAACAAATCTTTATTTAAGTGCTTTTACATTTGGCGGTGGCTATGTAATTGTGACATTGATGAAGAAAAAATATGTTGATGAGTTCAACTGGATCGATGAAAAAGAAATGCTTGACTTGATTGCCATTGCCCAATCTGCCCCAGGGGCAATTGCGGTAAATGGTGCAATTGTAGTTGGTTTTAAATTAGCGGGAATCAAAGGTGCGATAGTTTCTATTTTAGCGACGATTTTGCCACCGTTTGTAATTTTATCATTAGTGTCAGTGTTTTATGAAATTTTTAAAAGCAATGAGATAATTGCCTTAATGCTTTCTGGAATGCAGGCTGGAGTTGGGGCAGTAATTGCTTCAGTTGCTTATGATATGGCAGTAGGGGTTGTTAAAGAAAAAGAAATCTTACCAATTATAATTATGGTATGTGCTTTTATTGCAACATATCTTTTTAATGTAAATGTTATTTACGTAATCTTAAGTTGTGGATTTATTGGAATTATACAAAATATGGTAAGCAGATGGAGGGAAAGACAATGAAACTTTTAACTTTGTTTTTCAGTTTTCTTCAAATTGGTGCATTTAGTTTTGGAGGAGGATATGCTGCTTTACCGCTGATTCAGCATCAAGTAGTTGATTTATATCATTGGTTGACGATGAATGAGTTAACAGATTTAATAACGATATCCCAGATGACACCTGGACCGATTGCAATTAATGCGGCAACATTTGTTGGATTAAAGATAGATAGTTTTTATGGGGCTATAGTAGCGACATTGGGATGCATTTTACCTTCATGTATTATTGTATCGCTGATTGCTTATATTTATTTAAAATATCAGCAAATGTCAATTATTCAAAATATTTTAAAATATATTCGTCCGGCTGTAGTGTCGCTGATTGCAGTTTCAGGACTATTGATTATTGTTAGCTGTTTTTTTGGAGATACAGTAAACTTTGCAAATTTGAAATTTGGTTCTGTAGCCATATTTATAGTTGCTCTGGTTTTATTAAGGAAACAGAAAATGAACCCGATTACAGTGATGGTAATAGCTGGAATCATACAGATTGGTTTATATTATATAGGAATTAGTTAAGGTAGAGAGAGTTTTTCTTTTTGCCTTTTTCTTTTCAATCCCAGATATTTCGGTGTATAATTAAAATTAAGGAGGATAATGGTAATGTACAAGCGAATACTAGTGGTAGTCACTGTATTATCATGTCTTCTTACTGGATGTTCAAGTGATAATAACAGTAATCAAGAATACCCAAGTGATTATCCAACATCAAAAAGTTATACAGTTGATGAGATTCTTTATCCTGAAGCATCAGGGGCACTGGTTTTAGATAGTGATGTAGCGAAGGTTGATTATTCTAATACTAATCAAGGATATGTAATGGCCTTTTTAAAACCAGGTGTTAGTAAACGAATAAAAATTCAAATTAGTAAAGATGAACAAAAACTAAATTATGATTTAACGGATGAACAAGGAGTGAGTTATCCACTCCAGTTGGGAAATGGAAAATATTTGATTAAAATTTTAGAAAATATTGAGGGTACCCAATATGCAATTAAAAAAAGTGTGGAAGTTGATGTTATTTTAGATAACGAACTGCTCCCCTTTTTATATCCTAATATCTTGGTTAATTATAAACCGGGTGATGCGATTACGACGTTAGCTATTGATGAAGTGAAGGATGAAGATAATGATTTAAAACGAATAAAAAAAGTCTATGAATTTGTGGCTAATTATATAAACTATGACGATGATAAAGTAGCTTTAGCAAAACAGCAGTATTTGATTCCAAATTTAGATGAAATAATTAACAATAAAAAGGGCATATGTTTTGATTATGCTTCAATGATGACGGCAATGTTAAGAATCAATCATATTCCAGCCCGACTGATTTGTGGGGGGACTGATAAAGATGAATATCATTCTTGGTTAGAAGTTTATGTTAAAGGGCAGGGTTGGGTCAATCCGGATATTTTTATGGATAAAGATACATGGACGATTATGGATCCGACTTTCGCAAGCACTAAGTATGATTATGAGGGAAAATACGTTGAAACAGCACGTTATTAAGGAGAAAAACGATGAAATTGACGATGAGTGAAAAATATATGTTTTGTAACCAGATGGCAATGATCTTAGAATCGGGATTTAGTCTTAATCAAGGGGTTACGATGGTATATGAAGAAATGGATGATAAAAACATTAAAGGGGTTCTTCAAGAAGTTGCTAAATATTTAGATGAACAAGTAAGTTTTAGTGAAGCAATCGATCTAACTAAAGCTTTTGATGACTATATGGTTAATTTAGTCAAAGTGGGTGAAACGAGCGGTAATTTAGATGATGTTATGCAATCATTAAGTGAATATTATGCTCGAATTGATGATATAACAAATAAACTGAAACAGGCTTTAACTTATCCAATCATTTTAATTATTATGATGGTGGTGGTTGTAGGAATCATTGTATTTAAAGTATTACCAATTTTTAAAGATGTTTTAAATGGACTAGGCAGTGATTTATCATCGTATGCTAATAGTTTTATGGAATTTGGTCAAATTTTTTCATTGATATGTTTTGCGGTCTTGTTAGTGCTGGTGATAGTAATTATTGCTGGATATTTATATCAGCGCGTTACCCATGTAAATGTCTTGTCAAACGTAGTGCAGAAATCTTTTTTAACAAGGAAATTGTCAAGAGCATTAAATAAAGCTCAAATTACTTATGCTTTGTCATTGTTTATTTCTAGTGGTTATGATTTACAAGAGGCAATGAAGTTTGTACCAAAATTAGTTGATGATAAACAGCTTAGGGCTAATTTAGAAAAATGCAATGAAGATCTCATAAATGGTGATAGTTTCGTTGAAGTTATCAAAAAATATCAAATTTATCAAGGAATGCAGTTAAATATGATTCAGGTCGGTTTTAAAACTGGACAGGTTGATATAATCATGAAACAATTATCAAATAGTTTTCAAGAAGAAGTTAGTCGTGCGATAGACCAATTTTTAAATATCATAGAACCAACGATTGTAACTTTGTTATCTTTAGTAGTGGGAATAGTCTTGATGTCGGTAATGTTGCCATTAATTAGTATCATGTCCTCTTTATAGGAGGTTATTTATGAAAAATATGTTAAAGATAATCTTACTGATAGTTATAATCATGGTAAGCATTTATGCTTTCAATTCTACTTCAACATATTCATCAAATGAGGATCTAAAACGGGTTAGTGATACAATTAATCAACTTAGTTTAAAATGTTATAGTATTGAAGGCAAATATCCTAAAGATATTGAGTATTTGAAGGAAAATTATGGGTTGCTTTTAAATGATGAAGATTATCAGGTTATTTATTATTATGAAGGAGATAATTTACAACCACGAATCAAGGTATTTAAAAAGGAGAAGAACTATGAATAAACATCGTAATATACATGTATTATTTTCGCTGTCATTGTTCTTGCTTTTTGTAATTGGGTCTTTCTTTATTGTTACTTATGAAATAAAAGGATATCAAGTTATTAATGATACGTGTCAACAAGAAGATGATTTAATTGTGCCTTTGGCTTATTTAAACACGAAGTTAAAAGCAAATGATAGTGACGATTCGACTAAAATTGTTGAAATAGATAATACGCAATGTTTAGAAATTAAAACTGCTAAGACGGTTACTTATATTTATTGTCAAGATGGTTATCTCAAGGAATTATATACAAGTAATGACTATCATGCGGGGTTACAAGAGGGTAGTAAGTTATTTGCATTAGATGATTTTAAAATAGAACAAAAAGACCGTTTATTTAAATTTACAGTTACACGTGATCAAGTTAGCAAAAGTATTTCAATTTATTTACATGGATAGGAGGAAAGTATGAAATCAAAAGTACAGTCATTTTCGTTTTTAATGGAATTAATCATAGTTATCCTCTTTTTTGCTGCTTCAACAACAGTATGTGCCTCATTTATAGTGCAAGCTAAAAATAAACAAGTACAAGGGACTAATTTGCAAAATGCATTAATTGAGGCGCAAAGTATGATTGAAAGAATGCAAGCTTATCCGCAGGCTGATTTAGAACAATTATTGGAAGTAGAAAAAATCGATGAGAATCATTATCAAAAAGATAATATTTTTATTGAAATAGATAGAGATATGATTACTCAAGGAAAAATAATGATAAAGAATAAAAACGAAGTTATCAGTGAATTGCCTTTTGTATTAGGAGGTAATCACGATGAATAAGAAACATACTTCAATGCGTTTGGGAATTGGGGCGCCATCAATTTTTATGATTTTTGTGATTTTAGTTATGTGTGTACTGGCAATATTATCATATTTGCGAGCTAATTCTTATTATGAGTCAAGCGTTCGCCAAGCTAATATTACTAGTCAATATTACGAAAGTGAGTCACGGCTGTTAACCAAATATTATCAATTAGATAGTCAAAATTTAGAATATAGTTTAGAAAATCTTCAAATCGAGTATCAAAAAGAAGATGATTTATATATGCTTGAAGATAAAATAAATGATTCTCAAGTTTTACAGCTGTCATTTGTGCAAGAAAATGATAGTCTCAAAATAATTAGTTTAAAAACAATTAATCTGGAGGAATAAAATGGAAATAAAAAAATTATTAGAAGAAGTAGTAACTAAAGGGGCTTCTGATATCTTTATTGTTGCAGGTTCGCCTTGTGCTATTAAGATAGATGGGAGAATTTCAAAATATAGCGATGAACGTTTGACACCACATGATACTGAGCGGATGATTCGTGATATTTATGAAATTGCTAATAACGCTGGAATTGAAGAATTTATGAGAAGTGGCGATGATGATTTTTCTTTTTCTATTCCTAATGTAGGGCGGTTTCGGGTCAATGCTTATCGTCAAAGAAACTCTTGTGCCGCAGTATTACGTGTTGTTAGTTTTCAACTTCCTGATCCTGAAGTAATGCATATTCCAAAAGTAATTACTGACCTAGCTAATCAAAAGAAAGGAATGGTCTTAGTAACCGGCCCGGCAGGAAGCGGTAAATCTACGACATTAGCCTGTATTATTGATCAGATCAATCGTAATCGAAATACACACATTATTACAATTGAAGATCCTATTGAATATTTGCATAGTCATGACAAAAGTATCGTTTCACAACGAGAAGTTTATCACGATACCCATGACTATGTTTCTGCGTTAAGAGCAGCTTTACGGGAGGCGCCAGAAGTTATTTTAGTTGGTGAAATGCGTGACTTAGAAACTATTGATATTGCAGTTACGGCAGCTGAGACGGGGCATTTGGTTTTTTCAAGTTTGCATACAGTTGGTGCTGCTAATACGATTGATCGAATGATTGATGTGTTTCCTCCTTCACAGCAGCAGCAAATTCGAGTTCAGCTGGCAATGGTACTTAATGCAGTCATCTCCCAACAATTAGTACCAGGTATTGATGGTAAAATGATACCCGTATTTGAAATCATGATTTGTAATCAAGCAATTAGAACATTGATTCGTGATGGTAAAACGCACCAAATTGATAATGCTATATCTACTAATCGCCAAATTGGTATGGTTACTATGGATGATGCGATCGTTGATTTATATAAACAAAATAAGATTACAAAAGAGACAGCAGTCATGTATGCATCAAATCCGAATTTGATTGAAAGAAAATTTTAATTATATATTATTTTGGTTACAAAACGGTTATATTTTATTTAAAGTCTTGAAAAAAGACGATTTATTTTTTTGAATAAGAAAATATCATAATTGGAATATAGTATAATTATGATGTTGAAACATGTAAACAAGGGAGTGATTTTTATGGATAAAAAATTAGTATTAAAAATCAAGACCTTAGGTAGACTGCATATCACTGATGGGGAAAATGAATTTCCTCAAGAAAAGAAACGAAGTGCCCAAGTTGAGTTGTTGATTGTATATTTAATTCTTAATCGAAATGCTAATATAACTAATCCACAACTGATTGATTTTCTTTGGCCAGATGGAAATGCTGATAAACCGGAAGGAGCATTAAGAAATCTGATTTATCGAGCTCGAAAGGAAATGAAACAGTTTTTTAAAGAAGTTGATTGTATTAAATCTAAGGGACGAAGTTATTATTGGAATCCTGAAGTTGAATGTCGAGTTGATTATGAGGAGATGTTGAAACTTTGTCGTCGTGTTGAACAGGAAGATGATCCTTACCGCAAGCATGAACGCTGTTTAGAAATGATCAACAAATATCATGGAGAGGTTTTACCAGAGTTTAATTATAATGACTGGATCTTAGAAATAAATAATTTGTTAGAACGTAATTGTTTAGAGGCAATTTTAAAAACTTTAACGATTTTAGCTAACAATAACTTATATGAACAGGTTTTACAAATTTGTAATCACCAAAACAGTCAAAAAATAATGGATACACGATTATATGAAATGAAGCTTTATGCTTATTATAAGACAGGTAAAACAGATCTTGCATTATCATTTTATCGTCAAATCGTAGATTATTACTATAGTAAATATGGAATTGAAGTGTCACAGCGACTGAAAGAAATTTATGAAATGATTCTAGATACTTCTCCTGCGACACAAATTGATGTTGAAGAATTGGAAAAGAGTCTAACAGTTGATGATAACAATGATAATACATTTTATTGTGATTTTGACGTTTTTAAAAATATTTATCAAATCAATGTTCGTTCAGCAAGACGTTCGATGAAAGCACGAATTTTAACTTTACTTACGATCGTTGATACAAGTGGTTGTTTAGACGAAAAGGCGATTCGCCAAGAAGCAGATATTTTAAGAGAAGTGATTTCAAATAGTTTGAGAAAAAATGATGTTTATTCAAAGTTTAATATGACACAATATTCATTGATTCTTGCCTCACCGGATTTAGATGGCGCAAAAATAGCGGTTGATCGCATTACTAATCGTTATAATGAAAAGAAGAAACACGATGAGATTATTTTAACAAATGATTTGAAGAAAATCAGATAAATAAAAGGGGGAGAATTAGAGAATGGGTAATTTAATGAAAAAACTCAAGAAAACCAAAATGGTTAAACAGTTTGGAATTTTATCGTTAGTATTGGCTATGTTAATTGGGGTGATGTCAAATGGAACCATAATTAATGCGGTTGATGGTAATGCTGATGCGAACATTACATTTAACTCACGAATCGTAGAAAAAGTCAATGGACAGGATGTTGATGTTTCACAAGCTGATTCAGGAGATTCATTCTTTTTGGCAATTTATTATGCTGTTTCAGCAAGTACAGATGCTTCCAAGTATACTGAGTGTACGTTGAGTATCACGTTGCCAAACGATATTGAGTTCGATGAAACAACAGATATTAGTAATACTGGTTTTGATTCAATTGAACAAAGAACATCACTAGGGAAAAATATTCTATCAATTAAAAGTAAAGAATTGGCGGCTGGACAATCAGGTACGTTATATTTAAAAATGCATTTTAAGAATATGACAACTAAGAATGGCACAACTGCTAAGTTTGTTGATATGAAAATGACAGGTTCTATGGTTAATGAAAATGGAAGTTATACAATTAACCCAGTCTCTGTACCTGATGCTTCAGTTACCGCAAAAGCCAGTCAAGAATGGACTGTAGGGAAAAATGTTATTCAGCAAGCAGATGGTAATAATTACACGATTAAATCAATAGATGGGAAAGACTATTATAGTGTCGATTACAAAGTAACTGCCGCTCCAGGTAGTAATCTTACGGATTTAGGTAATAATTATGGTCGGCTTAACTGTACGACATTTGAATTAGTGGATACTTTACCGGTTGCTCCAGCAGGACGTGAAGATGGGGGAGCTGCTAATATCTCTATCAAAGTGGGAGATAAAGTACTAGAAGAAGGTGCTGATAAAGATTATGAATTAGTTTTAAATGAAAATGGTACTGTAAAAGCAATTAAAATTTATTATATAAGTACTTACGAAAGCAACCCGGATGATACTAATTATGTACCAGATGGTGCTGCAATGCTAACTACTTATACGATTAATGCGAATTATAGCAAAGATGCTTATCGTGTCTTACCAAATGAAAAAGATGATATTCCGTTTATTTTGGATAATAAGGTTGAGTTGAAATATCTTCCTTTGGGAGAAAATACGCCTAAGTATGTAAGTGCTAATGCTCCTGTAAATGTTGGCTGGGTAGATGAAAATGCGCCAACAACAAATTTGGATATTACCAAATATGTTACTGTTAATGGTGACAACAGTATTGTTGGTGATAATAAATTTATTTTTGATCAAGAAAAACAAGATTGTTATTATCAAAATACTGATTCACGTATAGCGTTTGGACTGTATACTGATGAAGCGTGTCAAAATGCTGCGACTGATATTGATGGTAACACAGTTGGCAATAGCAAAGTTATTGATAAGGATGGTAAAGTAAATTTTGCTAAAATTTCTGAAGGAACATATTATTTGAAAGAAACTGTTGGCAATTTACCATTTATTGGAGATGGTGTTGATAGTGCTAATGGTGAAACGATTTATAAAATTGAAGTTAAAAATGAAAATAATAAAGCTGTAGTTTATTTGGATGGTAAGAAAATTGAAAATGGAAAATTAGAAATAAATAATCTTACAACTGCTCAAGGATTTGGTTATGTTGCATTTAATAAAGTGGGAACAAGTGCAACGAATAGCCAGCATGGACCGCTTGTGGGAGTAAAATTTATTTTGACCAATAAAGTAACTGGAGATAAATATGAAACTGTTTCAAATGATAAAGGATTAGTCTTATTTGAAGGAATTATTGCAGGTGATTATACTGTTGAGGAAGATTTTTCAAGTGCAGAATATGATAAACCGGATGTTTATAAATGGGACGTTAAAGTTGAAGCAAATAAAGTAAACTATCCATCTTTAATGTTACAAGATCACAATACTGGGGTGCCATATGTTGTAAATAGTTCGAACAAAGGTAAATTAATTATTAATAAAGTTGATGCATTGACAGAAACAAAAAAATTAAATGGTGCTGAGTTTACTGTTTATGGGCCTTTTGAATCTAAAGAAACCGCTAATATAGCTATTGAGTCTGAAGATTTCAGTAGTGTGGACAGTTTTACTTTAAATGGTAATGAGGAATCAAAAGCTTTAGTTAAAGGTTTTTATGTATATCAAGAAACTAAAGCACCTAATCATTATAAACTTGATGAAAATTATTATGTGACAGAATTAAAAACGCAAACATTAAATGAAGTTACAGTAAAAAATGAAGAATTAGGATATTTACAAATCTTGAAAAAAGGATCATTAAAAGATTATCCAACTATTACGGTTAATTTAGCTGGAGCTAAATTCCATGTTTATACAAATAAAAATGTTACAGATGATAGCCTTGTAAAAGATGATGCGGGTAATCCAATTGTAATTGAATCTAACAATTCGGTTTCAAGTAGTTCAAATTCTAATAAAGTTGAGTTAGCTGCTGGAACATATTATTTAAAAGAATTTGAAGCGCCTAGTGGCTATAATCAATTAACAGATGTAATTACAGTCGAAATTCAATCTGGAAAAACAGCTACTAAAGAGATCATGAATGAATCAACTACATTAGGATATTTAGAAGTGACTAAAATAGATTCTAAAACAAAGGAGCCACTTGCCAATGTAACATTTGATGTTTACCGTAAAGATGATGATACTAAAGTTGATACAATTAAAACAGATAGTGATGGTAAAGCTAAAACTAAGTTTTTAGAAGCTGGTGAATACTACTTAAAGGAAACTTCGAAGTTAACTGGCTATGCTGTTAATACGAAAAATATTGATTTTAAGATTGAAAATAATAAAGAAACTAGTAAAACTGTTTCTAACGATCCGTTAGTTGGATATATGATTAGAAAAGTGTCATCTTTAGATCATAATACTGGCTTATATAAAGCGGAATTTAAATTATTAGATGCTGATAAAAAGGTAATTGATGAAGGAATTGAATCTAATGGTCAAGGGTATGTAATCTTTACTGGATTAACACCTGGAGCAACATATTATTACGTTGAAACCAAAGCACCGGATGGATATACATTAAATACGACTGAATATTCATTTACCGCACCACAAGTTAATGATACAAATAATTCATTAGTTTATGAGAGCAAAGAGATTGTTGCAAATGTTCCTAAAGGTAAGTTTACAATTACAAAGACTTCATTTAATATTGATGAAACTATCGCTAAACCAGCGGGAAATATAACGTTTGAATATTTTCCTAAGTTAAGTACGAATATTGATGAGGACCGTAAAATTGCTGATACTAATAAGACGCTTTTAACAGTTACAACTAATAATGATGGTATCGCTACTTCAAAAATAGTAGATGCTGGAGAATATTGGGTTGTTGAAAAAAATGTTAAATCAGAATTTGAAGTTGAAGGTGGTAATGCAAAGGTCGTAACTGTAAAGCCTGGCTCAAATACTGATGATAAATTAGTATCAAATGTTGATGTAGTCAACCGTTTGATCAAAGGTAAGGTGGCAGTTAAAAAGGTCAGCTCAGTTGACAGTGATACTGGAGTAGCAGCGACATTTAATGTTTATAAATGGAATGAAACAGGAACTTATACTGGTGATCCAGTGTATGTACTTACGACAAAAGCTGATGGTAATGTGGTTACTAGTGAATTCTTAGCACCGGGGAAATATGTATTAATTGAAAAAGCTGTGGTTGGAAACTATACAATTGATCCAACTCCACATGAATTTGAGATTGTTGAAGGTAAAACAAATAAAGTTTATGTTGAAAATCCAATTGAAAATGTGCCATACAGCAGCCTTGGTTTAGTTAAAACAGCTAAATGGTTAGATAAGGATAATAAAGATGTTAGTGAACCGCTAGCAGGAATAAAATTTAGTGTCTATAAAGCAAAAGAAGTATCATCAGATGAAGATGGCGCAATTAGTAAAGATGATAAATGGTATGTTAAAGATGGTAATGCTTTAGCAACGATTGAAAGTGATGTTGTAGAGAAGACGGTTTCAGGATTAGAGCCGGGATTCTATATTGTTGAAGAAAATTTAACTGCTGAGCAGCAAAATGATTATGAACAACAACCACCAAAAGTAGTTGAACTTGAGGCTGGTAAAACAACGCATGTTACATTTGAAAACACACCTAAAAAAGGAAAAATAAAATTAACTAAAACAAATGAAGATAAGACAGTTCTATTAGATGGAGCAGAGTTTAAAATTTATTACGTTGATAGCAATGGAAGCCAAACAATTACTGCTAATGATGGTAAAAAATATACTGTAAGTGATAGTGGGATTTCAACAAAGATTATTTCGGGAACAGCTGTTTTATATGATGCAAATGGTAAATCCTCAAAAGATCCTGGGGTTGGTTATTCAGTTTTCCTTGATCCAGGTAAAGAAGTAGTATTACAAGAAGTAAGAGCTCCAGACTATTATGGAATAATCCACGAATGGTGGTATGTTGGTGAAATCAAAGCACAACATATTAGCGAAATCGAAGTACAGAACTATTTATTGACTAATCCAATCGGTTATAAATACGATGAGGCAGAAAAATTACTTGCTGGTGCTACCATGGGATTGTTTAGTACTGAAACTGGTGCAGATAGATTGAATAAGTTAAGTCAAACTGAAATAGATGAGGTAATTGCTGATTCAGAAAAATGGGCAGAATATGATTTGGTAAGTACAGCTGTATCTACTGATAAGTACTTCAAGTTTGAAAATATTGATTCTACTCAAACTTATTATGTTACTGAATTAAAACAGCCAGCTGGCTATAATAAAAACACAGATATTCGTAAAGTGACTGTTGAAGTCAATGGTAAGGTGTATTTTTTAAAGGATGCTGATACTAATGAAACGGTTACATTTATAAATTATAAATATCGTCAGATCTGGGTTAGTAAAGTTTTAAAATTTGCAGGTGAACAATCAGCATTAACAGGAATTAATTTCAAAGTATATCCAGTTGTAGAATCGAATGAAAGCGTTGCTGATGCATTTAAAATAGGTGATAAGTGGTATATTAAAACGGGAGAAGAAGTAACTTATACAACTGGTACTATTTCTTCAGGGAAAACAGGCAGCTTTATGACAGCTCCTTCTCCAGCTGGATTATATGTAGTTGAAGAAGATATAACTTCATTACCAGAGCATGTCGTTGCACCAGATACTACTAAATATTTAGTTAATTTAGGTTTTGATACCGATAATACGGATCTCTATTCAGATCAAGCAGATGCTTCTAATGTGATTGTTAATACTAGTAATTATGGTAAATTAGCATTGAATAAGGTGTCTAGTACTAATTCAAATACTTATATAAAAGCGACATTCAATATTTATGCTAAAAATGACGAGGCTGGACATGATTATAGTAAAGATACACCAATTTCAACTATCACGACAAATGGTAATCAAAATGCTGTATTGACAGACTATTTGAAACCTGGAAATTATGTGCTGGTTGAAAGTTTGATTAGCACTGATGGGTATGTATTGAATCCAACACCACGTGAATTTACAATCGAAGCAGATAAAGTTACTGGTTTAGATGGTAGCGTTTATACTACGGTTTCAGATGCTGTCAAGAAGCCATTGGTTGTAACAAATGTACCAAAGGGTAGTGTTGAATTAACAAAACAAGGAACCTATCTAGATGCTAATGGTCTAACTAATCCGGTTGCTTTAAGTGGAGTAAACTTTAATGTATATAAATCAGTTAAATTAGCTGACGGTACCCTAGATTTATCGTCTACTAATTTAGTTGGAACAGCAGTATCACAATCTAATGGTAAGCTTCAGTTCAAAGTTAATGGAACTGATGTTACTAGTAAAAAGTGGTTAGAAGCAGGTGATTATATCTTACAAGAAACTACTGTAGGTACTACAAATAAAAATAATGGTTTTGCGGATTATGCATATCTTGGTAAGTTTACCATTACACCTGGAGATATTACAAAAGAGATTGTCAAAGTTGACGAAAATGGTAATGAATCAGGTAAAGCCGATAATGTTATCAGTAATACTTCATCTTATGGCAAATTAGAAATTACGAAAGTTGATCATTATGATAAAACAAAGAAATTAGCTGATGTTGTTTTTGAAGTGTTTAATGAATCCGGAATCTTAGTCGATACAATTAAAACA
Source organism: Erysipelatoclostridium sp. MSK.23.31 (assembly GCF_019125875.1). NCBI lineage: Bacteria > Bacillati > Bacillota > Erysipelotrichia > Erysipelotrichales > Coprobacillaceae > Thomasclavelia > Erysipelatoclostridium sp. MSK.23.31. The sequence continues at coordinate 55,061 of NZ_JAHOCB010000004.1, forward strand.
AATAAAAATGGTGTTGCTAGAACAAAATTATTACCGGCTGGGGAATATACACTAAAAGAAAAATCTACTAATAACGATTATTTCTTAAATGATACTCTTTATGGTCCTTACACAGTAGAGGCTCTAAAAGTTACTGGTACTGATGGAAAAATTGAAATTACTAATATGATGAAACAATCACTTAAAGTAATTAAAAAAGATAGTCATACTGGAAAAGAAATTGATAAGTTAGACGGTACAACATTTAGTTTATATGATGCTCAAACGGATGGGAATTTAGTTGCTACTGCAACGTATCAAAAAGATAAAGGAATTGTTTTTGATAATTTACGCCCGAACACTACTTATTATTTACAAGAAGATATATCACCAAATGGTTATGTAATCAAAGATTCTAATCGAATTAAAGTTACAACCAAAACTAATGGAGAAGTAACAACTATTGAAGTTGAAAATGAACCTTTAGGAAGTATTAAAATCGAAAAGATATCAGAATGGTCTATTTATGGAGCAAATGATAGTAAGACTACACGTTTCCCATTAGCTGGAGCTGAATTTACTTTATATAAAGATGTAAATGGTGATAGTAAACTGCAAGATGATGAAAAGGTTAATGGAATAGTAAAAAATAGTGATACTTTAGGAATTGTCATCTTTGATAATTTAGAAAAAGGAAAATATTTATTTGTTGAAACGAAGGTTCCTGATGGTTATGATGAAACAGTTATGAATGATGTATATGCTGTTGAGGTAACTGAAGGAGAACAAAATATTGTTTATACCGAAGCTGGAAAAACAGATGATGCTCAAAATCATGGTCCTATTATTAATACGACAACAGCTGGTAAGTTTACATTTACTAAAACTGATCCTGAAGGAAAAGGTTTAAGTGGAGCTACTTTCCAATTGATGAAAAAGAATACAGATGGAGATTATGAGAATTATTTGGATTCATTTACGATAGAAAATACAGATGGTAAATTTGAATCTTCGGTAATTGAAACTGGTAAATATCAGTTAGTAGAAATCACTGCGCCAGACAATTTCGAGATTATGCAGCCAATTGAATTTACGATTGAAGCCGGCAAAGTGACAACAGTTACTTCTAAAGATGCAAATACAGTGGTTAATCAAGCCCTTGGTAAAGTGGTTATTACTAAATATGATGATCGCAGTAACTATTCAAATGTGGGAAATAAAGTCTTAGAAGGTGTTGAATTTGGATTGTACCAAGAATCTGGTGACTTAGTTCAAACAGTAAAAACTACTGGTAAAGATGGTAAAATTATATGGACTGATGTTCCTGCTGGAAATTATTATGTAAAAGAAGTTGCGACTTTAGACGGTTTTGAACTTGATACTATTGTGTATCCTGTTACTGTTGAATCAGGACAAAGTACAGTAAAAGAATACTTACCAAATACAGATGGTAAAATAATCAACCATTCTAATATGGGTAAAATAGTTGTTAAAAAGACAAGTGATGCTAATGAAAACTTAGCAGGGGCAGTATTTAAAATAACTAATCCTAACGATAGTGGTTTTGTACCAATTATTATTACTACAAATGAAGATGGAATAGCTAAAACAGAATTACTGCCAGCTAATAAAGAAGGTACAACTTATGTAGTTACAGAAATTAAAGCGCCTGATGGTTATACTCTTGATGACAAGTATCATGACATCGAACAATCTGTAAAAGTATATCCAGTCCAAGATGAAACAGTTATTTTATCAGAACAGAGTAAAAACTATCTTGAATTTAAGAATAAAAAGCAATCTGATATTATGGATATTGATGGTAAGATCATAAAGTATATTGATGGTGATAATAACACTTTATTAACTGCAAAGACTGTTGAAACACCATTATTAGATGCTGCGGATACAGAAACATTCTTATTGAGAGAATATGCTCAAGCTAAAAATGATGTACCAGTAAGAAGTGTTGAAGTGGAAGATAGTTTAATTAAAATGTATTATTATGATGCTAATGGTAATTCGGTTGAATATATGCCAGATGCACCTTATGTAGTTAATACTGTAACAGTTCATAGTGCAACTGATAAAAATGGTAATAAGATTCAAGCTCGAGTATACTATCAAACAGCTGGTAGTGATGAATGGATGACTAATAATAGTTTAGTTGCTGATGTCTCAACGAATAGTCAAGGAATTAGTTTAGAAGGTTTAAATGCATTAAAAATCAAAGTAGTATATACAAATGTTGTTAGCAAGGACTTAATTGCAGAGAATTTTAATGCTACAGGAATTGATGTGAATGTGACATTTAATAAACGTCCTTCAGATGCGACTGTTCATGAAGTTAGAAGAGTTTCAAACCAAACAAGTGTAACATATAACTATACACTTAAAGATAATGAAGGTAATGATCAAAATGCGCAGTATACAAAAGTTTCAGATATAGTAAATCTATATTATCCTTTAAAAGAATCAGTAACTCCTCGAGTTTCACTAGGAATTGTTTCTGGTGAGAAGGATAAAACTTATAAGCCAGGTGAAACTATTGAAAGTGTAATTACTGTTAAAAATGAATCAACTAAGGAAAATGAAATTATTGAACAACCAATTATTAGTTTTGATTTACCTATCGGTATGTCACTAAATAATAATAGTTATAGTATAGGAGATTTACAAACTAGGTTCCAAGTAATAGTATTTGAACATGATGGAGATACCTCAGGTAAAGCATTAGAACCAGATGAATATACTGTTACTTATACTAATGATGTTCCTGCTCGTGTTGTTGAAAATAATCAATTAGTTGAAACGACATCAAAAACTAAGAAGATAACAATTGATTTAGGTGAAGATTTTAAATTTAAACCTGGAATGAAGATACAGATTAGTTATAAAGGAACTAGTTCAATTAATGATACTAGCACAACATTATGGGCACCAGCATACTTTACTAGTGGAAAAATTATTGCTTTGTCAGCTGAAAATCCTTATGGAAATAGTTTTACTGTCGAATCCGCTACAGGTTCTAGTTACAATACACTTGTTGCTGACAGTGTGCTAGATGAAATTACTAATAAACCAGATGAAACCGGTGATGGATTAAAGTATCCAAATAGTAACGGAATCATTAAAATCAATGAACAAAATTATTTATCAATCTATAAACAAGTTAAAGGTATTTATGATGATGATTATTTAAATAATAATCAGATTGCTAAAACAGCTCCTGGCGAAGATTTGGATTATAAGATTGTATTTAAAAATGGTGAAAAATCAGATCGTGCTGTTAGTAAGGCGCGTGTTGTAGATATTTTACCATTTGAAGGTGACTCGTTAGTTAATCGTACAAATGATAACTATACTGCAAGGGTTACAAATCTTGATAAATCACCAATTTTAAATTATGTAGATTGTTTAACACCAGGTGTTTCTTATAAAGTCTACTATTGTGTTGGTGAAAGTGAAGATACTAAATGGGATGAATGGAAACAAGATGCCCGTACAAGTAAAACTGCTTCAGAAGAATTGCCAATTGTATATGGTAATATGGATGATGATGATTGGACAAGCGGCGCTCATCAATGGATAGAAGCATCAAATGATATTGATTTAAGACTAGTTAGTGCTATTGCTGTTGAATTTGATTTCTCTAATGCGCCATTAGAACCTAATCAGTCAATTGAATTGCATGTCAACATGTCTGCTCCTGAGTACAGTACTTCAGATTTAGAGAAAGTATCTGGTAAGTTAATGTCTAACTCTGCTTTAGTTGCAGTTAAACGTACTGGTCTAGATACTGTAAATGACAGTGATATTGTTGAAAATCTTGAAGTTAAAGCTGAAATTGCATTACCTAAAGGAACAATCGGTGATTATGCATTCTATGATATGAACCGTGATGGTTTACAAGATAGCAATGATTTACCGGTTCAAGGTTTAAATGTAACATTGCATAAATTTGTTACAACGATTAATCAAAATGAAGGAAAAGTAACTAAAGAATTAGATTCAGAAACAACTTTGACTGATGCCAGTGGTAAATATGAATTTACAAATCAAGATTGTAATGTTTTAAAAGATGGTAAGACGGATTCATCATCAACTAATCCAAATGATTATGTTGGTAACAAGTATTATCAGTATCAAGTTGAATTTGCTATTCCAGAAGATGAGTCTTTATATAAATATGAGCCAACTCAAAGATACGCTCAAGATGTTGATGGAAAACCACAAATTGAAGCTGATTCTAATATTGGAAATGATCTTAATAAGGATGATTATTGTAAGACAGAATTATTTACTTTGACCGCAACTAAACAAGCTGATGGCAGCTTAGTAGGAGAAACTAATTTAACATTAGATGCAGGATACGTTGCATTAGGATCTCTAGGAGATTTTGTCTGGTTTGATGAAAATAAAAATGGTATTCAAGATCCAGAAGAAACTGGTGTAAAAGATGTGATTGTAAATCTTTATACAGTAACTAATGGTGAGGTTAGTGGTACTCCAGAAAAAACTACTAGAACTGATGAAAATGGTTACTATTTATTTACTGATTTAGAAGATGGAAGTTATGTTGTTGAATTTGATATTCGTGGTGTTAAACCAACAATGGGTGGTGGACACGCGGAACGTTTCTACTTTACTAAAAATGGTGGAACAACAGATAGTGCAATTGATTCTAATCCAACTATTACTGATGAAAATAAGAATACTTTAATTGCTCGTAGTGAAGTAATTGATTTAGCTTATCATACAAGTGATATGACAATTGATGCTGGGTTAACAGTTTATAGTGCAATATCTGGTGTTGCATTTGAAGATCGTGATTATTCTGATATTCAAAATTATCAAGATAGTGATGGTAAAGATGTTGATATCAAATTACCTGGTACGATTGTTGAATTATATCGGGTTGATGAAGAATTTGGAATTGAAAATAATATCCCAACAGAATTAGTCGCATCTACTGTAGTTGGTGAAGATGGAAGCTATTTATTTGATTATTTAGATTCTGGAACATATGTTGTTAAATTCACATATCCTGAAGGATATAAGGTTATTGAAGCAGATGTTGGTGATGATGATACGCTTGATAGTGATGTGGCTTATCATATTGAGACTAATGAGAATAGGATGTCGGGATATACAGGAGTTATTAATATTCCTGTCAATACAAGAGTTGATAATGTTGATGGTGGTGCAAGATTGTATAGCAGTTTAGGAGACTATGTTTTCAAAGATGTTAATGCTGATGGTCTTCAAGATGAAACAGATATCGTGATGCCGGATGTACCAGTATATTTGTTTGCTAGACAAAAAGGTGAAGAAGTATGGACATCAATTGCAAATACAATAACTGATCAAGATGGTAGATATCGTTTTGATAACTTAAAGGGTTCAACTTATACTGGTATTGAATATCGTGTAATCTTTGATTTACCACTTACTACAAAATTGACAGTTCCATATGCTGGGGATGATCCAGAACTAGATTCTAATGCTTTAAATGAATATGTACCAGGACTTGGTTTCCCAACTCAAACTATTGATTTAGCATATAATACAGTAGATTTAACATGGGATGCTGGAATCGTTCAATCAAAAGGTTCTGTGGGTGATTATGTTTGGTATGATACAAATGTCAATGGCATTCAAGATGAAAATGGAACAGGTATTGAAGGTATTAAAGTTATTTTAGAAACTAATTTAACAGGTAATATTGCTGATGAAAATGATTGGCAAGAAGTAGGTACAACTTATACAAATAGCCAAGGATATTATATTTTCAATGAGCTATCAGAAGGATATTATCGAGTTAAATTTGAAATTCCATCAAAATACAAAGTTACATTGTCTACTCAAGGTGAAGATAGTGCTGAAGATAGTGATGGTATTTATAGCGAAGATGGAGTTTGGTATTATACCCGTTCATTCTATTTAGATCAAGATGGATATGATATGACATGGGATTGTGGAGTATATGACCCAACAGATACAAAATTAACTAAAACAGGCAGCACTGCAACTGGTGATAGTTCTGATATAAATGGATATGTTGTCTTAGGATTTAGTTCAATATTGGCTTTAGGAGCAGTATACTTTGTATCAAATAAAAAAAGAAAAGCTAAAAAAGCTGAGAAAATCTAGCTAATTTATAAAGAGGCAGATTAAAACCTGCCTCTTTGTATGATAAATTAAAGTTTTTTGACTATTTGCTAATTTTATTGTTTTTTGTGATAAGAGTGTGATACTCGAATGCTATTATAAGTGTGTAAAAAGGAAATGGATTGAAAGATTTAAAGGGGGAATGACCTATGAAAAAGAAATTATTCAGATTATTAGTGGTTCTAGCGATGATTGTTATGCCAGTTACAGGAGTGATGATCAATGCTGAAGCTGCTTCAAATTTAATGTTAGGGACAGCTGTTTCTAACAATCCTGATACTAGAGTTTTCACAGTAAAAAACAATGGAGAAGCAACTACATTTGCATGGGAGGCAACTGGAACAGGTGAGACTAACGGTGTTAGTATTGCAAGAGGTGAAACTAAGCGAATTGAAGTACCTGCTGTAAATGGTAGTTCACATTTGACAGTATTAGCACAAGATGCTGCGGCCGTTCAAGAAATTGCTAGTTTAAATCAATACTATATTAATGTAACATTTAGTACAGTTGATGGGACAGAATTAATGAGTGCTAAAACAGTAACTTGTACTTATAACAATAATGGAACCTATACTGCACCAAGTACGATCACACTTGGAAGCAGTGTTTATGATATTAATGGTAATAACTATATATCTGTTCCTTATGGAACACGTTCAATTGATTTTAAGTATACAAAAAGAGCACAAACACCATATACTAGTACAGTTGCTTTGATTGATCAAGATGGTGTTGAGCATAAGATACTTTCTTATCAAGTAACAGAAGCTAATGGTGGTTCTGTTAATACACCAGAAACGTTCGTTTCAACAATCAATGGTAGAACTTATAAAAGAATTGCTGGGCAAAAAGCAACAGTAAGTCAAACTTATGCACAAGGTCAAATGAGATCAATTGTTCGCTATCAAGTTCAAGATGATGTAGCTAGTAAGCCATATAATATCTATATTCAATATGTAGATAAGGCTACTGGTAGTGCAATTTTAACGAAAAAATTGTTAGTAGAAAAAGATAAGACTGTTGATCATACACCATCTAAAACATTTATGAAGGGTGGAAAACAATACGAGGTAGTTGATGGAGCTAAAATCACTCATACTTTTGGTGATGCAACAAAAACATACCAAGTAGAATATAAACAAGTTATTACTGATGAAAATACACCACAACCAATTCAAGTAAATTATGTTGATTTAGCAACTGGAGAAGATTTACAAATTCATCAATATACAATTGATCCTGGAAAAACAAAAACAATTGAAGTTGACACAACTGTTGAAATTGATGGTAAGACTTATGTTTTAAGTCCAAATCAAGAAAGTACAATTACTCATAAATTTGGTGAGGAAACTACAGAATACAATGTTTATTTTAATGAAAAAGGTTTAGAAGTTGATAAATATGAAGTATCTGTAACATATATGAATGTTTCAAACACATATGTAGGAGAAGATACATTATACACAACTAAATTAGAAGCCAATGTTGGTCAAGAACTAAATATTGAAGTTCCTGCACAATATGAGGCTAATGGAACAACGTATGTATTAATGAGCGGACAAGCAACTAGTTATTCACATGATTTTTATTCAACAAGAAGAAACTATGTAATGGTTTATCGTGATGTTAATGATACACAAAATGAAATAGAATTTATTCCTGGTGAAACTGGGACGGATTTGGCTGCTACTACTCCAGGAGGAACTAATTTTACAATCGATGGTGGAACTGGTAATCCAATGATTACTAATCCAGATGGAACAGTTACAACAGTAGATCAAGATGGACAAATCGTTCCATATGAGGAACCACAAACTGAAGTAGTTGATGAAAATGAAACACCATTGGCAAAGGGTGATAAGTCAACTAGTAATAATACTGCTTATGTAATCGGTGGAGGTTTTGCAACTGTTGCAATAATCGCTGGAATCATTGCTTTTGTAATCAAAAAGAAAAAGGCTCAACAGGCATAAATAATTTGATCATTCCTATCCTTAGTAAAAGCAATTCTTAATTGGATTGCTTTTTACATTTAATTATTACTAAGAAACATAGTTTAATTTAATGGACATATATTAGGGTGATTGTTATAATGTTAAGAAGAGTTTGCGGGTTAAAAAATAAATAATAAAATTATGTTATTTATGTTAATTTTGATAATTTTAGAAATTATTAATTATAATATTATTAGTGGGGGTGATTTAGTGAAACTTAAGGTTGATTTTTTTAATGCCTATGTGATTAAATTGGATGAAGATCATTGGCTAGATTTTAATATAATTAATTCACCCAAGTTGGCTAAATTATTAGCTTATATTATTTATCATCATCGTCGTAAATTAAGTTCTAATGATTTACAAGAATTAATGTTTGCTTCAGGTGAATCAAATAATCCAGCTAATGCGTTAAAGGCTTTGATTTATCGTTTGAGAACCATTTTAAAAAATAATTTAGGTGAGTATGATTATATTTTATCTTCACAAGGAACATATTATTGGAATCCTGAAATAGAGATGATTTTTGATGTAGATGACTTTACCTTGTATCATCGTTTAGGACGAAATGAGATTCATGATGAGGAAATAAGAGCTAAATATTATATGAAAGCTTATTATCGATATAGTGGTGAATTTTTGCCAATGATAGAAAATGTGGAAAAGTTATCGATTATTAGAGGTTTTTTGAACTCACAATTTTTAAATGTATCACGATTCTTGATTGAATTTTATTTAAAAAAGGAAGAGTATGGAATTATTGAAGAAATTTGTATGAAAAATTTAGCTGATAATTATCTTGATGAGAACATTAATGCTATTTTAGTTCTTGCATTAGTTAAACAAGATAAGATAACTTTAGCTAAAGAACACTATAATAAAGTCACTTCCGCTTTAAAAGATGATTTGGGAAATGCAACGATTAGGAAAATGAAGTATTATTTAAATTATAATGTCAATAATGCTGAAGAAAGAAATATTTTTTCTATTCAAGATGACTTGATTGAAACAAAGACGAGAGGTGCATATAGTTGCGATTATGATTTTTTTAAAAAGTCATATCGTTTGGAAGCACGAAAATCAATTCGTAATAGAACTAAAAAGACGTTAGCAGTATTGACTATTACACCTAAAAATTATATTAAAAATAATTTAGAAATTTATAATCTTGTTTTAGAAGAAACATCCAATATTTTAGAAAAAGTTATTTTAAATTCATTAAGATTAGGTGATATTGTTTGTAAATATAGTATGAAACAATTTTTGATTTTGCTTGATTGTGATGAAAATGGAGTAGTAAAAGCGATTAATCGCATTAAGAAGGATTTTTTAGCCCAGGATAAATATGAACGAGTTAGTATAGATTATAGTTATGCAGCGAGTGCAGTAGCAAAAATGCATATAGATGATGAAGATATCTTAAAACTTCAATAAAAAAGAAGTAATTTTCCTCCTTAGTTAGTAAATGATAATAGGAGGTTTTTTATTATGTTTAAATACCCAATATACAAACAAGATAATAATTATAGTTGTGGAGCATACTGCATTAAAATGATTTTAAAATATTATCATTTAGATATTGAAATCAAAGAAATCAAAGAACGTTGTAAAGTGACTAATGAGGGAATTAGTGTTTATGGAATAATCAAATGTTTTGAATCGTATCATTTAGATGCTAAAGCTTATCAAAGTGATTTAAATACATTACTAAAGGAGACAAAATCACCTTGTATAATTCATCTTTTAAATGGTGAACTAACACATTATGTGGTGTTATATCGGGCAACAAAAAAATACTTATTAATTGGTGATCCTGCCCATGGGTTAACCAAAAGAACAAAAGAGTCGATTGAAAAAGATTATACAGGAATTTGTATCTGCATTCATCATGTTGGAAGATACAGAGTTTCTAGTCGACATCAGGAACAAAGTTTTATTAGTTTCATAATACTTCATTTAAAAAATAATTACTGTTATATTATCAGACTTGTTGCTAAAGCTATTTTGATTTCTTGCTGTAGTGTTTTAGGATCATATTATTTCCAAGGGTTAGTAGATCAAATCAATGGGATGAATTATATTATGATTTTAATTTTTACAGGTGTTTTTATGATAATAAGTGGGATTAGAATCATGATCAATTTTCAAAGGAAACAATTGGAAATAGAAATTCAGCGATATTTAAATCAAGAATATGTAAATAAAAGTGTCGTAAATATGCTGTATCTTCCCTTTAGTTATTATTATCGAAATCAAGAAGGAGTTCTTCTTACAAAAGTTCAAAATTTGTTTCAGCTAAGTGATTTTTTTATTCATTTTTATATGGCTCTATTTGTTGATTTAATTTTAATTATTGGTTTGTTAAGTGCCTTAATACTATTTTCAATGAATTTAGCTTTGGTTGTAATAGCTTTTTTAAGTATTATTACTATCGTTACAATTAAATGGCTTAAAATAGTTAATGGTTTAAATAAACAAATTGTTGTAAACCAAGAAATAATGAATCAAGGACATCTTGAGTATTTGAAAAATATTTATAATAGCCATCAGTTTTTTTTGAAAAAATTTATTAAAGAAAAGCTTAATTATTTATTTGAGGAATATAATTATAGCCTTTATCAACGGGACAGTGAATTAAATAAGTTGAATTTTATTAGTGAAACATTAATTCAATTATTATCTTTTGGCGTTGTATTATTGGCTAGTTTTCATTATAAAAAAGGAAGTATTAGTGTTGGTGATATTATCTTTTTCTATATGCTGGTATCGTATATGATTGAACCAATGTTTAATGTTATTGCTTTTATTATTAAGAAAGATGAAATTTTAATTTTATATGAGCGTTATAAAGAGATTATTCCTAATAGAAGTGAAAAAAAGCAAAAAATAAGGGGGCGAATCAGTAAGATTAGTTTTGATCATATTAGCTATAGTTACGGTTATAGTAAGCCGATTCTTCAACATTTGGATCTTCAGATTGAACGTTCATTATGGTTAAAAGGTGATACTGGGGTGGGAAAATCAACCTTACTTAAATTACTGATGAAGTATGATGAGTTATTAAAGGGGCATATTTATATTAATGGGATCGATTTAATGAATATTGATACTAATTCTTTGTATCGAAAGATTATTTATTTAGATCGAAAACCTGTTTTTTATCATGAATCATTGCGATTTAACTTGATTTTGAATAGTAAAGAGGAGGAACTGATGGAAAAATTGTTAAAGATATTTGGGTTAAATTACTATCTTGACCGTCTTGATTTGATTATTGAAACAGATGGTCAGCCTTTATCGTCAGGTCAAGCCCAGATAGTAATGCTTATCAGAGCTATCATAAAAAAACCAGAAGTTCTTATTTTGGATGAAGCATTGTGCAATATAGATGATTATAAAGCTAAGAAAATTATAAGCTACATACATGATAATTTGCCAAATACGATTATGATAATCGTAGCGCATCAAACAAAATTAGTGAATGAATTATTTGACTGTGCTATAATTAGAGATGGAAAAATATATAAGTAAATGAGGTAATTGTATGGAAATCGATTTTGCATTGATAAATGAAGCAGCTGGTTTTAATGAAGATTATACTGATGATTATCGTTCAATAATCAATGAAGCTGCAAAACAATTGGGAATTGAAGAAGATTTAGAATTATCATGCATCTTGGTAGATGATTCTAAAATTCACGAAATAAATAAAGAATATCGTAAAATAGATCGGGCCACAGATGTAATTAGTTTTGCATTAGAAGATAATGAGCAGTTTTATGTCCCAGGGATGCCAAGAAGTATCGGAGATATTTTTATTTCTGTTGATCATGCTAAAGTCCAAGCTGAAGAATATGGTCATGATTTAAAGCGTGAAATGTGTTTTTTATTTACCCATGGATTATTACATCTTTTAGGGTTTGATCACATGATAGAAGAAGACGAAATACAGATGATTGCAATGCAAAAATCAATTTTAGATGCTTTAAATATCACAAGACGATAAGTAGTTTATTGCTAATTTATAGACTTAGAAAGGATAAATACTCAATATCATGATTTAAGTTGAGTAGAAGTGGTTTTATGGATGTAAAAACAATAATTGAAAAGGCTTTTGAAGCAGCGAAAAATTCTTATAGTCCATACTCAAAATTCAAAGTAGGGGCATGTATTGAGATGAGAGATGGAAATTACTTTTTAGGGACTAATATTGAAAATGCAGCGTTTGGTTCAACTATGTGCGCAGAACGTAATGCTGTTTATGGTGCGTATAGCAATGGCTATGGTAAAGCTGATATCAAACAGCTGGCAATTGTGGCAGGTAGTGATGAGATTGTTTCACCATGTGGAGCATGTCGCCAAGTATTGATGGAACTATTACCACAAGATTGTCCAGTGATTTTGGCTAATCGTGAAAGTTATGAAATAACAACAATGAAAGAATTATTGCCGCGGGCATTTATAGGAGAAAGTTTAACATGTTCAAATCAGGATTTGTAAGTATCGTTGGTCGTCCTAATGTTGGAAAATCGACACTATTAAATAGTATTTTAGAGACAAAATTAGCTATCATGTCTGATGTTGCTCAAACAACTAGAAATACAATTCAAGGAATTCATACCGATGATGAAGCCCAAATAATTTTTATGGATACACCAGGTATTCATAAACCGCAAGATCGTTTGGGAACATTTATGAATACAACCGCTTTAAATAGCATTTTTGGCGTTGACCTAGTTTTATTTTTAGCACCGGCTAATGAAAAAATTGGACGTGGAGATAAATTTATTATTGAGCGCTTAAAGGAAGCCGATGGGCCGGTGTTTTTAGTATTAAGTAAAATTGATACTGTTTCAAAAGAAGAGCTGATTAAAAAATTACAGGAGTGGCAGGAATTATTTGATTTTAAAGAAATTATTCCAATTAGTGCAACTACTAATGATAATATTGATTTATTACTTAAAACGGTAAAAGCATATTTGCCAGAAGGGAATATGTATTATCCTCAAGATCATTTAACAGATCACCCAGAGCGTTTTGTAATGGCTGAATTTATTCGTGAAAAAATTCTTTATTTTACTAAAGAAGAAGTACCACATAGTGTTGCAATTGTGATAGAAAGAATGCTGGAAGATGAAGCGGGTGTAGAAATTATTGCAACAATTGTTTGTGATCGTAAAAGTCAGAAGGGAATTATTGTAGGTAAACAAGGGACGATGATCAAAAAGATTCGCCAGAATGCTCAACGCGAGATGAAACGTTTTTTACAAGTACCAGTTCATTTAGAGTTGTTTGTTAAGGTTGAAAATAATTGGCGCAACAAACAAAAATATTTAAAAGAATTTGGATATAACGAAGATGATTATTAATGGTGAAGAAAATATTACTGGACTAGTTTTAAAAAATAAGCCTTATAAAGAAAATGATATGCTGCTATGGATCTATACTCATGATTATGGCAAATTGGCATTAATAGCGAAAGGGGTAAAGAAGTTAAAAAGTAAAAATGCCCCTTCTTGTCAAACTATCACTTTGTCAGAATTTACTTTTATTCCTAGAAGTGGTTTATCAAATTTGATCAAAGGCGCTCCAGTTGAATATTTTCGCTATATTAAAGAGGATATTGAATTAGAAGCTTATGCAAGTTATTTTTGTGAGTTTGTTTATAAATTTACTAAGGATAATGATCCTGATGAGACTATATATAATACGCTGTTATTAGCATTACGTTCATTACAGACCGGATATAATCCTAAATTGGTCTATTTATTATTTAATGCCTTTATTATGGAAAAAACAGGTTCAAGTTTAGAAGTTGATCAATGTGTCAGTTGTGGGCGCCTTGATCATATTTCTGGAGTTTCAATTCATAGTGGTGGATTTGTCTGTCAAGAATGTATTGGAATGTATGATCAAAAATTAACAGTTGATGTTTTAAAAGGTTTTCGCTATATTAATAAATGGCAATTAGAAAATATTGATATGCTTCATCTAGAAGAAAATATAATCGATGAATTGATGCCTATTATGGAGGCTTATATTGATGAATTTACGGGGATTACGTTTCAAAGTCGTAAGTTTATTCGTCAATTCAATAATCTATAGAAATAATCGACAAAACTTTATCAACTTTTGTCGATTTTATTTATTTTTTGTAAAATTGTGTATATAATATGTAAATAAAGAAAGAGGAATGATCATGAGTGAATTTTTACCAATAAATCGAGAAGAAATGGAAGCAAGGGGTTGGCAACAACCAGATTTTGTATATATATGTGGGGATGCTTATGTTGATCATCCTTCATTTGGTGCAGCAATAATTTGCCGAACTTTAGAGAGTCACGGGTTTAAAGTATGTTTTTTAGCACAGCCGGATTGGCATAATGTTGAAGAATTTAGACAATTTGGCAAACCACGATTAGGTTTTTTGATTTCATCAGGAAATATTGACTCAATGGTTAATCATTATACAGTAGCTAAAAAACGTCGTCATAAAGATTTATATACACCCGGAAGTGAAGGCTTTAAAAGACCAGATCGCGCTGTAATCGTGTATAGTCAAATGGCACGCCAAGCTTATAAAGATGCTAATATTATTATTGGTGGGATTGAGGCTAGTTTAAGACGTTTAGGACATTATGATTATTGGGACAACAAAGTACGTAAATCGATAATTATTGATGCTAATGCAGATTTATTATTGTATGGAATGGGTGAAAATAGCATTATTGAAGTAGCTGAAGCACTTGATAACGGCTTGGAAATAAAATATTTAACTTATTTAGATGGAACTGTTTTTAAAACGAAAAATCTCGATGATGCTCACGAGCCAGTTATGTTGCCAAGCTATGAGGAAATTTGTAATAATAAAAAAGCTTATGCAAAATCTTTTCATATTCAGTATTTAAATACTGATCATTTTAATGCAAAAACTTTAGTAGAACCGTATCAAGGATGGTATGTTGTTCAAAATAGGCCTAATCGTCCGTTGAAGCAAAGAGAGTTTGATCGTGCTTATTCATATGATTATAACCGTGATAGTCATCCTAGTTATAAGCAGCATGTTCCTGCAATTGATGAGGTTAAGTTTTCTTTAATTAGTAATCGAGGATGCTTTGGTTCTTGTAACTTTTGTGCATTGGCTTTTCATCAGGGAAGAATTGTTCAAGCGCGTTCGCATGAATCAATTATTAGTGAAGCTAGCAAAATGGTTTGGGATCCTGAATTTAAAGGATATATTCATGATGTTGGAGGACCTACTGCAAACTTTAGAGGGCCTGCTTGTTCGAAGCAAAATAAACATGGTGCATGTCCGACTAAACAGTGTTTATGGCCTAAAGCTTGTAATAATCTAGAAGTAAGTCATCAGGATTATTTAGAATTATTGAGGAAACTAAGAGTATTACCAAACGTAAAAAAGGTTTTTGTTCGTTCAGGAATTAGATATGATTATCTAATGTATGATAAAGATGATACTTTTTTTAAGGAGTTAGTTCAAAATCATATTAGTGGTCAGTTAAAAGTAGCTCCGGAACATATTAGTGATCAGGTATTAGATAAGATGGGAAAACCTCGGAGAGGACTATATGAGAAATTTGTTGATAAATATTATCAATTAAATGAAGAATACAACAAAAAACAATTTTTAGTTCCGTATCTAATGTCATCACATCCTGGGTGTACACTTGATGATGCGATTGAATTAGCAGAATATTTACGGGATATTCATCATCAGCCAGAACAGGTTCAAGATTTTTATCCGACTCCTGGAACTTTATCTACGACAATGTATTATACTGGTTTAGATCCTCGTGATATGTCTGAAGTATACGTTCCAAAGACGGCAAAAGAGAAAGCAATGCAAAGGGCATTGATACAATATCGTAATCCAAAGAATTATGATTTAGTGTATGAAGCTTTAGTGCAGGCAAACCGAAAAGATTTAATTGGGTTTGGGAAGAATTGTTTAATTCGACCTCGTCGCAATAATAATCAGCGCTCTTATCAGGCTAAAAATAACTATCAAAAGAAAAGGAGAAATTAGCTATGAAATATAGTGAAAAATTTACATCAGCAACGGCAACACATGTCAATTTTGATATATATTTACCGACTGTAATGATTCGCTATAAGGCTATTATCCAGATTCATCATGCAATGGGAGAGCATTCAGGGCGCTATGAACGGTTTGCTGAATATTTAGCTCACGATGGTTTTGTTGTCGTTGTTAGTGATTTTCCGGGTCATGGGACTTCATTATATAATTATGAGCAGGGTTATTTTGGGATTGGTGATGCAACAAAGACATTAGTTGAAGATATGCATCGCTTGCGAAATATTATGGCATCTCGGTATCCAGATTTACCATATTTTATGATTGGCAATCAACTTGGTTCATTAGTATTACGACAATATATGGCACAATATGGGGACTTTATCCAAGGTGCTATATTAATGGGAACCTGTGGCAAACCTCATTTTGCATTGATTGGAAAACTAATTATTAAGGGGGATGCAATGCTTAAAGGACATATGCATCGTTCCAAAACGGTTCGTAAAAATGTTATCAATCAATTAATTTCTCGTACTAAAAATGCAACTTATGTTACTGGTGATGCTCGAGAGTTAGAACAGTACCAGCAAGATCCGTTTACTGATTTTACATATACTAATAACGCTTATGAAGAAGTGTTTGGCTTAATAAAAAAAGTTTCTACTATCCAAAACATAAAAAAAATACCTGAATATTTATCAGTTTTGATAATTTCTGGTGCTAAGGATCCTTTTGGCAAATTTGGCGTAGGGCCTAAATGGTTATATGAAGCGCTTAGTCATCAAGGAGTTAAAGATATTACTTTATCGCTCTATGATCGTAGTCATCATGATTTATTACACGATCAACAGCGTCTTGAAGTGTATAAAGATGTACTTGATTGGTTGAATCAGCGAACCTTTGTTTGATACCCTTATAGTTGGTTGACAAATAACTACTATAAGGGTATTTTATATGTGCACGAAAAAATAGATATTAAACAAATTATTGCCTTTATTTGACTTGACTGTGTTCAAGTCATTCATTGTTTATATATCTAAAATAACATGAATATAAGGAGTAAATTATGGCAAGCAAAGATATGGATAAATTAGTAAGTCATGCAAAAACTTCAGGATTTGTATATCAGGGTTCTGAAATCTATGATGGCTTAGCAAACACATGGGATTATGGTCCTTTAGGTGTTGAAATGAAAAACAATATTAAACAATTGTGGTGGAAACGTTTTATTCAAGAATCACCATATAATGTAGGATTAGATTCAGCTATTTTTATGAATCCGCGGGTATGGGAAGCGAGTGGACATGTTGGTGGATTCTCTGACCCTTTGATTGATTGTAAGGAATGTAAGACCCGTCATCGTGCGGATAAATTAATCGAAGCTTATGATCCGAGTGTTCATAGTGAAGGATGGTCTAGTGAAGAGACAGTAAAATATATCAAGGATCACAATATTGTTTGTCCTAATTGTGGGAAAAGCAACTTCACTGATGTAAGACAATTCAAATTAATGTTCGAAACTCAAATGGGTGTAGTCGAAGATGCAAAAGATGTGGTTTATTTAAGACCAGAAACAGCTCAAGGTATCTTTGTTAACTTTAAAAACATTCAAAGAACATCACGTAAAAAAGTGCCATTTGGAATTGGTCAAATCGGGAAAGCTTTTAGAAATGAAATTACACCAGGAAACTTCATTTTTAGAATGCGTGAATTTGAACAAATGGAATTAGAATTTTTCTGTAAACCAGATACTGATTTAGAGTGGTTTGATTATTGGAAATCATATTGTCAAAAGTTTTTATTTGATTTAGGATTAAAAGAAGAAAATTTAAGATTTAGAGATCATGAAAAAGAGGAACTTTCCTTCTATTCTAAAGCCACTTGTGATGTTGAATATAATTTCCCATTTGGTTGGGGTGAATTATGGGGAATTGCTGATCGAACTAATTACGATTTAACCCAACATCAAAATCATTCTAAAAAATCTTTAGAATATTTAGATCCAACAACTAATGAAAAATATATTCCTTATGTTATTGAACCTTCGGTAGGTGCTGATCGTCTTTTCTTATCAGTACTTTGTGATAGTTATGAGGAAGAAATTTTAGAAGATGGTGAAACTAGAGTTGTAATGAAATTACATCCAAGTGTGGCACCGTTTAAAGTTGCTATCTTGCCATTAACCAAAAAACAAAGTGATAAAGCAACTGAAATTTATGGTCAGTTAGCAAAATATTTTAATTGTGAATATGATGTTGCTGGACAAATTGGAAAACGTTATCGACGTCAAGATGCAATTGGAACACCTTACTGTGTAACTGTTGATTTTGATACAATGGAAGACGAGACAGTAACTGTACGTGACCGTGACACAATGGAACAAATTCGTTTACCAATTAATCAATTAGTTGATTATATTAGTAAAAAGATCACATTCTAATAAGGAGGAACATTAATGCCGAGACTATCATCAGAGAAAATTAATGAAATTAGGCAAAGTGTTGATATTGTTGATGTCATTGGCACGTATCTTCCCTTAGAAAAAAAAGGCCGTAATTATGTAGCGATATGTCCTTTCCATGATGACAGCCATCCATCGATGTCAATTTCACCAGAACGACAAATATTTATGTGTTTTGTCTGTCATCATGGGGGAAATGTTTTTACTTTTTTAAAGGATTATTTGAAAATACCATATATTGAAGCCGTCAAGATGGTTGCTAATATTGGTAACGTTGATATAAGTAAATATAATTTAGAGAGTCGAGTTAAGCCGGTCGATCAAAAGTTAGAACCACTGTATCGTATGCATGATGAAGCCAATAAAATTTATAATCATTACTTGAATACTAAGTTAGCGATTCAAGCTAAAGAATATTTAAATAATCGTAAAATTACGGATGAAATTATTGAAACCTTTGAAATTGGATACGCCCCTAATAATCATGTACTATTAAAGGCGTTTGAAAAAATGAATTTTAATAAGGTTTCAATGTTTGAGTCTGGTTTGATTATTGAAGCTTCAAATGGATATGATCGTTTTACAGACAGGATCATGTTTCCACTACATGATGCTAGTGGTCGTGTCGTTGGGTTTAGCGGTCGAATCTATAAACAAAGCCAAAATGAATCTAAGTATATGAATTCGCCCGAGTCATCAATTTTTATTAAGGGTGATACTTTATATAATTATCACCGCGTTGGCGAAGAAGCACGACAAGCGGGTTATATCATTATTACTGAAGGATTTATGGATGTTATTGCATTATACAAGGCTGGAATAAAAAATGCAGTAGCAATTATGGGAACCGCCTTGACACATGGGCATTTAAATTTATTAAAACGTTTAAGTAAAACCGTATATTTATGTTTAGATGGTGATCAGGCTGGGAGAAATGCTACAATTAAAAGCATTGATATATTATTGAGTGCTGGTTTCATCGTTAAGGTAGTTGATTTACCAGATAATTTGGATCCTGATGAAATTTTGGATAAGCGTGGTATAGAAGAATTAAACGCTGTAATAAAAAGGCCATTATCTTCATTAGATTTTAAGATGAATTATTATTATGAAATGACAAACATGGATAATTATGAAGATCGTAAATCTTATTTAGAAACAATTGCCAGAGAAATCAGTAGATTAGATGATATTATTGATCAAGATCATTATATCCAGCAATTAGAAAAAAAATCAGGTTTTTCAAGAAACATTATTGACCAGTTAATTAATCAAAATACAGCTGTAAGAATTGAGACAGCAGAGCCACCTAAAATACCAAAATTTCAAAATCAGCGATTATTGGATAAATATATAAGAGCGGAACGTGATTTATTATACTATATGATGAATGATAAAAATGTCGCAATGATGTATGAGGCAAAAGCAGGTTTTATGTTTAATGATATTTATCGAATCATTGCTTCTTATATTATTGATTATTATCGTCAAGAAGTTGTATTAGAGGTTGCTGATTTAATCAGTAGTATTGAAGATGAAAACTTGGTTCAAAATATAATTGAGATATCGCAATTAGGATTACCTAAGTTAAAAGATACTAAAGCCATTGATGATTATATTGAAACAATTAAAGAAAAAACTGTAATGGTAAAAAAAGAAGAATTAACAAAAGCATTGGCAGATACTTTTGATCCTAAACAAAAGGCGCAAATATTAAAAGAAATCATAGCATTAAAAGACAAGGAGTAATATATGAAAAAAAAGAAAAATGTAACTGCAGTATCATTTGATGATTTAAAGCAAATTGTTTTAAATGATGCTAAAAAAGAAGATGGTGTATTAACACAAGATCAAATTGATAATTATTTATCTACATATGATTTAAATGATGATCTTGCAGAGGAACTATTAGAATTTATTGGAAATAATGATATTGTTATTTCTGATGATGGATTAGATGATTTAGATGTAGAAGACGAAGTATTATTAGCTGGTGTACCTGCTGAATTAGATGATGATTTAGGACTAGATGATGATTTAGGATTAGATGGTGATACTCCAGATTTAGATTTTGCTGGTGATTTCGATATGATGACAGGTGATACGATTCATATGTATCAAGTTGCTGATGCTGATGCGGAATTAGATCAAAATCAATTAGGAAGTAATGTCAAGATCAATGATCCAGTTAAAATGTATTTAAAAGAGATTGGACGCGTTGAACTGCTTACTCATGATGAGGAGATAGACCTTGCTAAAAAGATTTTAGAAGGAGATGAAGATGCAAAAAAGGAACTCGCTGCTGCTAACTTACGTTTAGTTGTATCGATTGCTAAAAGATATGTTGGAAGAGGAATGTTATTTTTAGATTTGATTCAAGAAGGTAACATGGGTTTAATCAAAGCAGTCGAGAAATTTGATTATACTAAGGGATTTAAATTTTCAACTTATGCAACATGGTGGATTCGTCAAGCTATTACAAGAGCTATTGCTGACCAAGCTAGAACAATTCGTATTCCTGTACATATGGTAGAAACAATTAATAAATTGACAAGAATTCAGCGTCAATTGATTCAAGAATTAGGGCGTGAGCCTAGTGCCGAAGAAATTGCTGAAAAAATGGATGGAATGACACCAGAAAAAGTTCGTGAAATACAAAAAATTTCTTTAGAACCAGTATCTTTGGAAACACCAATAGGTGAAGAAGATGATTCTCATTTAGGAGATTTTATCGAAGATGAAGGTGCAATGTCGCCAGATGATTATGCTGCTAATGAACTTCTAAAAGATGAATTGAATGAAGTCTTATTAGAATTAACTGATCGTGAAGAAAAAGTATTACGCTTAAGATTTGGTTTAGATGATGGAAGAACTAGAACGCTTGAAGAAGTAGGGAAAGAATTTAGTGTAACCCGGGAAAGAATTCGTCAAATCGAAGCTAAGGCACTTCGTAAATTAAAACATCCTTCACGTTCAAAAAGATTAAAAGACTTCTTAGATCGTTAAAATGAAACTATCAAAAAGATTACAGCTAATTGCTGATGTAATTAGTAAATATAAACAAGGAAGTGTTTTAGCAGATATTGGAAGTGATCATGGCTATTTGCCATGCTACTTAGTTAAAAATAAGATTATAACTTGTGCTTACGCTTGTGATGTAGCACAGGGACCATTAGATTCCGCAAAAGAGACAATCAAACAATATGGATTAGAAGATAAAGTTTTTGCACTATTGGGAAACGGGCTGAACCCAATTCTTGATCGTGAAGTGGATATGATCAGTATTGCTGGAATGGGATCTTATTTAATTAGTGAGATTCTTGAAGAGCATCGTGAGTATTTAAGAAATGTTAAACTGATGTTTTTACAAGCTAATGCCAATAATGATCATTTACGTAAATATTTATTTGCTAATGATTGGATCATCATTGATGAACAGATGGTTAAGGATGCTGGGCATATATATGAGGTGATGGTAGTTACAGCGAGACAGAATAAAGCAATTACATATAATCGTAAGGATGAAGAGTTTGGACCAATTTTAATCAACAATCAAACTCCATTGTTTAAAGAAAAATGGCAAAAACAGTATCAAGTTTATGAAAAGATTCAAAATACATTACCACATGATCATCCGCGTTATCATGAAATTGCTGATAAAATGAAAATGATTGAAGAGGTGCTCCATGAATGCCGTTAAAATAATTAATTATTTGGAATCAATCTTTCCACTTAACTTACAAATGTCGTGGGATAAATGTGGAATTCAAGTAGGTGACTGTAATCAACAAGTAACAAGTATAATGGTTGCATTAAATGCTGATATAGAAAGTCTTCAAAAGGCAATTGATCAAAATTGTCAAATGTTAGTTACACACCATCCATTTTTGCTAGAAGAAATAATGAATCTTGATTTCCATAATCATCATGGAAAGTTTATTGAAATGGCAATAAAAAACAATATTCTTGTTTATAGCCTACATACTTGTCTTGATCGAGGCAAAGATGGTATTTCGATGAATGATTGGCTTATTAATGCTTTAGGTGTTCATGATGTTAGCTGTTATGATGAATTTCAAGTGGGGAAAATGGCACTTTTAAATCAGCCTTGTATGACTAGCGAGTTAGTTAAGAAAGTTAAAGATACTTTTAATGTACCAGTACGTCTTGCTGGTAAAGAAGTAGAGATTAAAACAATTGCTATTTGTGGTGGTAGTGGGGCCGATGATCTTGAACAGCTAGCTGGTCGAGTGGATGCATATATAACGGGTGATAGTAAACATCGTCATGCTAAATATGCATTGGATCATGATATTGTCTTAATCGATGTTCCTCATCATCTTGAAGTAATTATGGAAAAGCGACTTGCTAGTTTATTGAGTAATCTTGGGATTACTGTAAAAGAAGCGAATAGTCAGGATTATTATTCATATTATTAAAAAGTATTTTGATGCATGTCATAAAGTTGAATGTAAGTAATTATAGCCAAGATATTTACATAAAGTAGGTATCTTGGTTTTTGACTTTTATGCTACAACATAATTGGAGCTATTGATGTAAGCATATAATGGGATGTGTGTTTTTAGTTGTATTAAAATAACTGTTTAAAATATTGATATTGAGGATAATTTTATTAGGATATGGTCTTAGGGAACCTAGTTAGGCACTTAAGTGATGATATCGATTATATGAATTAGAAATTTGTACAATATGTTCAAATTTTACTCTTATTTTATTTAATAAAAATAGTTTTATGTTCTAAAAATCAATCAACTATAAAAAAAGAAAGGAACCCAATGATTCGATTCCTTTACGGCAATACAGTCTTAATTAATAATATTATATTTCAATTATATGTTTAAATCAAATTATGCTTTTTCATAGAATTGTAAATACCGTTATTATCTATATTGTCAGTTATTTCATCAGCAACTGCTTTTAAACCTTCTTTAGCATTGCCGACGGCGATTCCAATATTAACATATTCAAGCATTTCTTTGTCATTCATTCCATCACCAAATGCATAAGTATTTTTACGTTCAATTCCTAGGTAGTTGATTAATGTTTCAATAGCATTAGCTTTGTGGATGTTTGGGACTGATAATTCGCCACTGTTATCACCAAAAGCAGGAACAGTACAATGGATTACATTGAATTCTCGATCAAATTCTTTAATAATATTATTAAATGGAATATTCGGATTTTCTAAAAAGCAGGCTTTATTAATGTCATCACGACGCATCTCTTGACCTTCAATTAGAGCGTTAATAAAATGGCTGTCTTTTTTTCATAGCGAGCTTTGGCCTGAGGATCATTTTCATAATCACCATATATAATTCTTTCAAGTCTTTTAACTAGATTTTTGCTTGCAAATAAACCGCCATTACTTTCAACATAGTAATCAAAATTATTAGTATCAAAATAGTCAACCATATGATTAACTGCTTTATTTGTCACTTTTTTATGATAGAGCATTTGATTTCCTATTTCAATATAGCCACCGCCAGCTCCAATTACTCCGTCAATTCCACATTCAAGAATGAAATCATAGATTTCAGCCTTGCTGCGCCCAGTACATAAGTATACTAAATTTCCTTTAGCTCTAGTTAAAGCAATTGCTCTTTTGGCAGATTCAGGTACATGTTCAATCCCGCCGGTATCACTTACGAGTGTGCCATCAACATCAAAAAATATAATCTTTTTTTCCATATAATTTCTCCATGTATAAATTATAACATCGTGATATTTAGATATAATTGATTTTCATATTTTGAACAAGAATTGTTTAAGCAATTCTTGTAATGCTGGTTAATAAGGTGTATCATTTTCATGTTAAAGCGAGGGAGATTTATGGCAGATCAAAGTACGGATTTAATTAAGGGGAGTATTTATAAATCAATTTTATGGTTTTCAATTCCATTATTGATTGGTAATTTATTTCAGCAATTATACAACACAGTCGATTCTTATGTAGTTGGCAACTATGTTAACAGTAATGCATTAGCTGCTGTAGGAGCTTCTACCCCAGTAATTAATATGCTTGTAGGCTTTTTTATGGGACTGGCAACGGGGGCTGGAGTTGTAATTTCCCAATATTTTGGGGCGCGACGGATTGAAAAAATGCAGCGTGCTGTCCATTCATCACTGGCTCTTACAGGAGTTTTATGTGTTGTTTTTACGGTTGTAGGGCTATTGTGTACCCAACCGCTTTTAAAGGCTATTGGAGTACCACAAGAAGTTTTACCTCATTCATCGATGTATTTGATGATTTATTTTTGTGGTATTTCTTTTGGCCTTGTTTATAATATGGGTTCAGGAATTTTAAGAGCAATCGGTGATTCAAAACGACCTTTAATTTATTTGATCGTTGCCAGTGTTGTTAACATCGCTTTAGATTTTTTATTTGTTTGTAGTTTTAATTGGGGAATCGCTGGAGTTGGAATCGCAACAGTAATTGCTCAGGCAATTAGTGCGGTAATGGTAATGTACCAGTTGATTCACACAAAAGAAGATTATCGAGTGCAAATTAATGAGATTTCATTTGACAAACATATTGTTAGAAAAATCGTACAAGTAGGCTTTCCTGCAGCATTTCAGCAAAGTTTAACATCTTTTTCAAATGTTATAGTACAATCGTATATTAACAGTTTTGGAACTGCAGCAATGGCTGGATATTCATCAACGATCAGAATTGATGGATTTTTGCAATTACCGTTGCAAAGTTTTAATATGGCAATCACAACTTTTGTGGGTCAAAATATGGGGGCAAAACAATATCAACGTGTCCGTCAAGGAGTAAAAGCAGCCTGGTTAATGTGTTCAATTGTAATCTTAGCTGGTTCGATTACAATGGGATTATTTGGTAGTGAGTTAGTTGGAATCTTCACTAATGATAAAGCCGTAATTGCTGCAGGGGTGACAATGATCAATGTTTTTGCACCATGCTATATTATTTTACCGATTGTTCAAATTCTTAACGGTACATTGCGTGGAGCAGGGCTTTCTAAAGTACCAATGTATTTTATGGTAGGAAGTTTTGTTATTTTAAGACAAATCTATTTAATGATTACCGTTCCATTAACGCATAATCTAGCTTTTGTTTTTGCAGGATGGCCTGTTACTTGGGCAATTTGTGCAATTGGATTGTTAATTTATTATCGAAGAGTTAATTGGCTGCCAGATGAATAAAAGCTTAATTTTCGAGAGAAAATTAAGCTTTTTAAATAATTTTAGCTAAATCAATTTTAGGTTTAGGATGAGTAGAAACATTTTGATAATCAAATTGACGTAAATATTCAATTACTTGATTTGTCAAGTATGTTGGTGTAGATGCCCCTGAGCTAACAGCTGCAGCATGTTTTTCCTTTAACATAGATATATCAATATCATTAACACTTTCAATCATATAAGTGTCCTTATTAGCTTTTTCATGTGCGATACTAGCTAATTTTTTAGTATTGTTCGAATGAGGATCACCAACGATAAAAATGACATCAACTTCATCATTAATTTTTGCAATAGCTTCTTGACGTACAGTTGTTGCTTGACATGTTTCTTTAGCAACAATTAAATTATTTAGTTTTGTTTTAGCATATTCACATAAATCATAAACATCATATAAAGACATTGTCGTTTGATTTGTAATGACATAGTTTAAATTAGGATCAAGATTTTCAAAATCGGTTTTATTTTCAATCAGATGGATATGAGCAGGATCAATTGATAATGCTCCCTCTGATTCCGGATGACCAGCTTTGCCAATATAAAGAATTTCAATCCCTTGATTTAAATAATTTTTAATTAAGTCATGAGTCTTAATAACATCGGGGCAAGTAGCATTGATTACTTGAATATTTTTTGAATGAGCCTTTTTTATAACATTATGACTAGCTCCATGAGCAGTAATGATAACCGTTCCCTGGGAAACCTGATCTAATAATTCTTCACGCGAAGCACCTTTTTTATCAATCGTTTTGACACCTAAATTATTTAAAGCATCAACAATATATTGGTTATGGACAATCATGCCTAGAATATAAACATCATCTTGATGGGCTTGTTTTTTAGCTAATTCGATTGCACGAACAACCCCTTTACAATATCCTCTGGGTGTAATTGGATATACTTTCATTAAATCACCTCGTGGTTATTGTACCATATTTTCAAACTTTACGTCATCTGATTCTTCTTTTGTTTCTTTTTTCTCTTGATCGATAGGAGTAATATTTTGTTCAACCTCATCAAAGTCAATATCGTTAATATGATTAACTGCTTGAATGACTCTAAAAGCATTTTTAGTATTGTTGATAATAGGGCGGATTTGATAGACTAGAGGAATTACTTGATTAATGGTATAAACAGTTTTAGAGGCATAATGTAATGTTTTTTGTAAATTGGCGCGGGTTTTTAGTTTTCTATTAACAGGAAACCCTTGATTCATGGGATTCATTTGGGGATTGAAATTATTGTAGTAAAAATTTTCATCATAGAATGGGTTCATTTTTATCCCTCCTTTATTAATAATGTATGCAAATAATTAATAATTGTGATATTGAATACTTGTTATTTTGCTTGGAGTTAGAGGTTATTTTTGCAAAGGGCAATAGCTAGATAAAAATTGTTTGGGTAAACTATTGTTGTTTAACTATTTTATTTGTTTTTAAGTGGGATTTAGGTCTTTAAAACTAACTTTGAGGACTTAGAATAGAACATACTAAATCTATTTAAAGAATAGGTTTATTTTATTTGCTTTTTATTTTGGTTATGTTAAAATTAGTTGAATTTATCAAAGAAAGGAGTACAAAATGAGTACATTTACAAAATTTAAAATGCAGGAATTTTGTTTACAAACAATTGAAGAATTAGGTTTTCAAAAACCAACTTCAATTCAAGAACAAGTAATTCCTTTAGTGTATAAAAATAGTGATATTATTGGTATTTCACAAACAGGTACAGGAAAAACTCATGCCTTTTTGTTACCGGTAATGGATCGCATCGATCCTAAGAATAATAGTGTTCAAGCTGTAATTACAGCCCCGACACGGGAATTAGCAACCCAAATCTATAACAATGCTAAATTATTTACTAAATATAATAGTGAGATCAAAGTATCTTTGATCGTTGGAGGAAATGATCGTCAAAAGACCGTTAATAAACTAGCAGTTCAACCACATGTTGTTATTGGGACACCGGGAAGAATTAAAGATTTATCTTTAGATGAACAAGCTTTAAAAATTACAACTGCTTCAACTTTTATTGTTGATGAAGCTGATATGACGCTTGAATTTGGATATTTGGAAGATATTGATGCTGTAGCCGGGAAGATGCGTGATGATTTAAGGATGATGGTCTTTTCTGCAACGATTCCGCAGATGTTAAGACCGTTTTTAAAAAAATATATGAAATCACCAGTATTAGTAGAGATTGATGATGATAAAGTAACTACTGAAAATGTGGAACATATTCTAATTGCAACTAAGCATAAAAACCGTTATGAGGTATTAAAAAAGATTATTGAGTCGATTGATCCTTATGTATGTATTATTTTTGCTAATACTCGTAGTGATGTTGCCAGTACGACTAAAAAATTACGAGAAGACGGATTTAAAGTGGGAGAGATTCATGGTGATCTAGAACCTCGTGAACGTAAGCAAATGATGCGGCGAATTCAAAACAATGAATATCAATTTATTGTTGCAACGGATATTGCGGCTCGTGGAATTGATATTGATGGAGTATCGCATGTTATTAATATGGAATTTCCTAAAGAACCGGATTTTTATATTCATCGTAGTGGTCGTTGCGGCCGTGGAAATTATACTGGAATATGTTACAGCATGTATGATACAACCGATGAAGCAAATTTAAAAGTTCTTGAACGTAAAGGAATTCTTTTTAAAAATATGACGATTAAAAATGGTCAATTTGTTGATTTGGGTGATCGTTTAAAAAGAAATAAACGTCCTAAACAACAAACCGAATTAGAAAAGAAAGTTCAAAGTATTATTCGTAAACCAAAAAAGGTAAAACCTGGTTATAAAAAGAAACGTAAAAGAGAAGTTGAGCAAGTTGTTCGTAAACAAAAACGAGCAATGATTCAAAATGATATTCGCCGACAAAAGAAAGAAAGAGCTCGTGCAGCTCAAGCGGCTAAGAGGAATGGAGAAGAGAATTAATGATTATTGGTAGTCATGTTTCAATGTCAGGAAAAGAGATGTTATTAGGTTCAGTCAAAGAGGCATTATCATACGGGGCTAATACTTTCATGTTTTACACTGGAGCTCCCCAAAATACTGCCCGTAAGCCTATTGATCAATTACGCATTGAAGAAGCAAAAGAATTAATGAAAGAAAATGGAATTGAAATTGATAATGTTGTTGTGCATGCACCGTATATTATCAATCTAGCTAATACAACAAAACCTGAGACTTTTGAATTAGCAGTCAGCTTTTTAAAGCAAGAAATAGAACGTTGTAAAGCGATAGGAGCAACACGATTAGTTTTACATCCAGGTGCCCATGTAGGAGCTGGGAGTCAGATTGGTTTGGAAAGAATCGTTGAAGGATTGAATGAGGCAACAAAAGATTGTGGTAATGTTAAAATTGCTTTAGAGACAATGGCTGGTAAAGGAAGTGAATGTGGTCGAACTTTCGATGAATTGCAATATATTATTGAAAATGTTGATAATAATGAATGTTTAGGGGTCTGCATGGATACTTGTCATCTTCATGATGCTGGATTTGATTTAACTAAGTTTGATGATATTTTAACAGAATTTGATCAAAAAATTGGTTTGGAACGGTTATTGGTTGTTCATGTAAATGATTCTAAAAATGAGTGTGGAGCAAGTAAAGATCGTCATGAAAATATTGGATATGGTCATATTGGATTTGATACATTGAATATGATCGTTCATCATGATAAATTAAAAAGTGTTCCTAAGATTTTAGAAACACCATATATTGAAAAAATTGCTCCATATAAGGAAGAAATTGAGATGTTTAGAACTCAAACTTTTAATCCTAGATTAAAGTAATGGGGACAATTGGATAAAAAACTTTTAATTTTAAGGCAAGTAGAGATACTTGTCTTTTCACTTATATAATTGTAGAGAACTTCATTATAATGGCTATCGATCAGTGCATAGCGATTATTTTGAATTAAATTATAAATTAGTAATAATTGCTCTTCGTCAATATCAATATCCTGCTCATATACAAGCTTCTTAAACATCTTAAAATCTAAATTAAATAATTCATTGTAACTAGTGTTACTCATCATGTTTCCTCCTTTTTTTCAATTATATGCATAAAGTAAAAAAGTAGTACTAAAATGTACTACTTAATCATTAATAAAATTTCTTTTTTTAATTCTTCAACCATATCTTCTTGTTTTACCTTGCGAATGATCTCACCTTTTTTGATCAGAAGACCTTCTTTAAAACCACCAGCGATTCCGATATCAGCATGTTTAGCTTCACCGGGACCATTTACAGCACAACCCATAATAGCTACGGTAATATTAGCGTTGATGGTATTTAAAAAATCTTCAATTTCTTGGGCTACGGGAATCAGATCATACTGAATTCTTCCACAGGTTGGACAAGAAACAAGAGTTGGGACATTATCAATTAGCTCTAATTCTTTCAAAAGTATTTTTGCTACTTTGATTTCTTCTAAGGGACTATCGCTTAAAGAAACTCGAATTGTATTACCAATTCCTTGATATAGAATCGTGCCAATCCCTAAACTAGATTTAATTGTTCCACCAAGCTTTGTACCGGCTTCTGTAACACCAATATGTAAAGGGTAATCAAAAGTTTCACTTGCTAGTCGATATGCAGCAATCGTAAGTAAGGTGTTTGATGATTTTAAAGAAATACAGATATCATAGAAACCTAGGCTTTCTAATATTTCAACATGCTTTTTCGCACTTTCAATCATTCCCTCAGCAGTAGGTTTGCCATATTTAGCTAAAATATCTTTTTCTAAAGAACCACTATTGACTCCGATTCGAATTGGAACGTGATGTTTCTTACAGGCATTTACAACCATTTCAACCTTTTCTGGAGAACCGATATTACCAGGGTTGATTCTAATTTTATCAATTCCTGATTCAATTGCCTGTAATGCTAAACGATAATCAAAATGAATATCAGCGACTAGCGGAATACTAACATGTTTTTTTATTTCTTTAATAGCTAGAGCGTCATCATTATTTAAAACTGCAAGTCGCACTAATTGACAGCCAGTTGCAGCTAGAGCATTTATTTGTTTCACAGTTGCTTCAATGTTTTTAGTTTTAGTATTTGTCATTGACTGGATAATTACTTCGTTATTACCACCAATAGTAAGGTTTCCCACTTTGATAGTTCTTGTTTCATTTCTCTTCATGAATTTCACCTCGTTAGAATTATAACATATCCTTCCTTATTAATAAAAATAAATGTTCTATTATATGGCTTTATTAAAGAAAAGGCTTACTAAGGAGTAGATATTTGTCTATTTTTATGGTAAAATTCTATCGTTTTTTATAGTTATTATTGTTTGGATAGATAGCAGTTATAACTTCAAGAAGATAAAAGAAAATAGGGGTCATTATGATGGAAAATAGTAAAGAAGAAAAGGTTACATCTGTAAGTACAGAAAATATTTACAAGCTAAATGGAAGAGTTCCTTTAAAAAAAGCAATTCCTTTTGGGTTGCAGCATGTTTTAGCGATGTTTGTTTCGAATTTAGCACCTGTATTGATTGTATGTGGTGCAGCACTTGTAAGAGGAACAGGAGAACATTTAACTTCAGCTGAGATCACGCAATTGCTGCAATGTGCAATGTTTGTAGCTGGGATTGGAACCTGCATGCAACTTTATCCAGTTTGGAAGATTGGTTCGAAATTACCTGTTGTTATGGGTGTTAGTTTCACTTTTTTAGGAAGTTTATTAGTAATTTGTACGAACCCAGACTTAGGATATGAAGGGATGATCGGAGCGGTCATCTTAGGTGGGATCTTTGAGGGAATTGTCGGATTGAGTGCAAAATACTGGAAACGTTTTTTAACTCCAGTTGTATCAGCTTGTGTAGTAATTGCAATTGGACTTTCACTTTTATCAGTTGGAATGGATTCATGGGGCGGTGGAAATGGTGCCGCTGATTTTGGGTCATGGTATCATTTATTAGTTGGTACATTCACTTTAGTTGTCTGTTTAGTATCACGTTATTTACTGAAAGGTGTTTATAAAAATTTAAATATTTTAGTGGGACTTATTTTTGGATATTTACTATCTGTTATTTTTACGGTCGCAAATATTGCTCCGATGGTGGATTTTTCAGGAATAACAAAAACAATACAAGAAGTAGGTTTTTTTAGTATTCCCAAGTTAGTTTTTTTTACGAGTCATACACCAGTTTTTGATTTAGGAGCATTCTTCACTATTGCAATCGTATTTTTGGTATCTGCTGCAGAAACAACAGGAGCGACTACAGCAGTGTGTACCGGTGCTTTAGAACGTGATATTAAGATGGAGGAACTACAAGGTTCACTTGCTGTTGATGGCCTTTCTAGCGCAATTTCAGGGTGTTTTGGTTGTATTCCTTTAACATCTTTCAGCCAAAATGTGGGATTAGTTACGATGACAAAAGTTATTAATCGTTTTACCATTTTAGTAGGGGCATTGATTTTAATTTTAGCATCCCTATTTCCACCGTTAGGAGCATTCTTTAATTCCTTACCACAAGCAGTTTTAGGTGGATGTACAGTGATGATGTTTGGTTCAATCATGTATGAAGGAATCAAAATGCTTAAAGAAAATGAGTTTGATGAGCGCACAATGATCATTGTTTCATTAGCTTTTTGTATTGGGGTAGGATTAACTCAAACTTCGGGTAATTTTTTTGCAGCTTTTCCACCAGTAGTGGGAGATATATTTAATGGTAATGCTGTTGCAGGTGTATTTGTTGTATCTTTGTTATTAAGTTTGGTGCTTCCGAAAAAGAAAGAAGCAAAAAAGTAAAAATGCTTAAAGAATCATAATTGATTCTCTAAGCATTTTTTTTAATTGTTTCAAATTGATTTAATAGTTCTTCAAAATATTTAAATGCATCTTCATAAATTTGATCATCTAAAGGATCAACACCCGCTTGTTTTAAAAGCTCAACAGGTGCTTTGCTGCCTCCAGATTTCAAGAAATTTAAGTAGTCAGTTACTTGCTGCTGATTACCTTTTAAAATACGATTAACTATGGCTAAGGCAACGGTCATACCTAACGTATATTTATATACATAATAATCATAATAGAAATGTGGTACATAATAACATGACCAGCCAACTAGTTCATCCATAGTTACATCTTTTCCATAATATTCTTGGTTAAGTCGTGCATATAGATCAGTAATAACTTTTGATGATAATGGTTCATTATTTTCTGCCATCGTGTGCAATTTATATTCAAAATCAGCAAACATTGGCTGTCTAAAAATCAAACCAACACAGTTTTCTAATTGTTCATAAATAAAGTATGCTTTTTCTTGATCATTTTTAGCATTTTTGATCATATAATTAATCAGTAACGTTTCATTAACAGTTGAAGCAACTTCAGCAACAAAAATACGATAATTAGCGTTAACTGCATCTTGATGATGATTAGATAAATAACTATGAACACTATGACCAAGTTCATGGATCATAGTAGAAAGAGAATTATAGTCACCAATAAAATTCATTAAGATAAAAGGATTAGTGTCATAACTGCCACTAGAATAAGCACCAATTCGTTTACCTGGTGTAGGATAATAATCAATCCAGCGTTCATTTCGAGCTTTATTAATAATGTCCAAATAATCTTGACCAAATGGTCTAAGACATTCATTAATAATTTCAAAACACTGATCAATCGTATACTTTTTGTTGATTGAAGATACTAGTGGAATATTTAAATCATAATTATAAATAACATCTTTCTTTAGAAGCTCTTTTTTTAGTCGGTTATAGCGATGAAATAAGTGTCGATATTTGACGTTTGCACTTTCTAAAACTTTAAAAAATAATTCACTAGGAACATCATCATCAAAAACGCTAGCTTCAAGAGCACTATTGAATTTACGTACATCGGCATAAAAAGCATCCTTTTTCATTACCCCGGCCAATGTTTGAGCAAAGACATTTTCATAGCGCTGATACTCTTTAAAGAAATTAGTATATGCTTGTTTACGTACTTTTTCATCTTTATTCTTTAGGAATTGGTTTAAAGTAGCATTATTTAATGTTTTCAACTTTCCATCTTCTTCAACATCTTCATATTCAAGACGAAGAGCATTGAATACTTGACTAGAAGTATCAGCAATACTTTCCACTTTAGCTAATAATTCTTCTTGTTCTTTGGGCAGAATATGTGCTTCATATGATAATAATGAATTAATCTTGTAAGTATATTTTTCTAATTTTGGATCTTTTAAATATTCCAGTACTTTATCTTTAGCCTCAATGATTTCATTATCGACAAATGATATTTGTACTGACGAAGCTTCTAAAACTCCCATTATAGTGGCCATCATAGTTTGATATTCCTGATTTTTTGGTTCGACATCACAATTTAAATGAGCATAGCAATATAATTTATTCATTAATCGTTCAACCGTATCTTTTGTTGTTAAAAAATTATAAAAGCTATCAATACTATTACAAATTTTACCTTTGAAAGTAATTAGATCATTAATTAAAGATTTAGTTTTTTCTAAATCCTGATAGAAAGCTTCATGGCTATTATAGATAGTACTTAAGTCCCATGTATCTTTAATATCAATATCTTTTCTCTCCATACAATTTTCTCCTTTAAAATAAAAACCCTATCATTAGATAGAGTTTACTAATTTAGCTAATCTAGATTTTTGTCTGCTAGCATAGTTTCTATGATGAATTCCTTTAACTACAGAAGCATCTAATTTAGAAGCTACTTCGTTATAAGCTTTTACTGCTTCATCTTTATTTCCAGCTTCAACTTCAGCTAATACTTTTTTGATTGCAGTTTTTAATGCTGATTTATATGAAGTATTTTTTGCTCTTTTTTGGTTATCATTTTTATACCGTTTAATTTGTTGTTTCATATTTGCCATGATCTTTCACCTCGCTTCATTTCTTGCTTTTACATTATATAAAAATAATCCAATAAATGCAACTTTTTTTTGAATTGATACGATATTATTGGACAAATATGTATTAAATTTCCATAATTGGTGATATTTATAATAGGTGATAGGATGAATTTTAGTAATATACGTAGTGATTTAGCAACCGAATCGCTAGAGCAACTAGAAGTTGGTAAGCATTATCAAAAGGAAGAGTATGTTAATGATGGTGTTAAGGTTGAAAAAGTTTCGATCCTTCAGGCTCATCAAAGTATTAATCAGGGGATTGGAACTTATATCGAAATAAGTTTTAAAGACTATTTGGAACAAACTGCTATTATTAAGGAAGTTGTAAATAATTTAAAGCCATTAATTGATAAGATTGATTATCCTAAGATTTTGATGGTAGGGTTAGGTAATCAATATTTAACTAATGATGCGATTGGCCCACGAACTTTAAGGGATGTGCGGATTACTCATTTTCTTGATGATGAAGACAAATTAATTAATCACTATTATGATATTTTAGGTATTGCTCCTGGGGTGATGGTGCAAACAGGGATGGAAACTGGAGCGATTGTAAAAGCGTTAGTGGATAAAGAGGATATTGATCTTGTAATCGTTGTAGATGCCCTCTGTGCTAAAAATTATCATAAATTAGCTCATGTAATCCAAATTAACGATGTAGGGATAAATCCTGGTAGTGGGATAGGTAATTATCGTCAGGCAATCAACGAGGAGACTGTGGGTGCTAAGGTAATTGCAATTGGTATACCAACTGTTATTTATGCAAGCAGTTTAGTAAGTGATGTCTTAAATTATACGCTAGATTACTTTGGTGATAGTTTAAATCCAATAAGTAAATTAAAAGTAGGAAAGCGTGAACGTTATCATGGGAGCTTAAATGAACAGCAAAAAGAAATGATGTTAGGACAATTAGGAAAATTGGATGATAGTGAATTAGAGCTGTTATTTAATGAAATATTGAATCCGATTGATTGTAATTTTGTATTAAGTGATAAGCAAATTGATGAACAGTGTGAAATTATGTCAAAAATAATAAGTAAAAGTATTAATGCGTTAAGGTACTAAATCCTACAATTCATGCATACTATTGTATTGTATAGTATAGTAGGTGATGCAGATGAGACTTAAAAATACGTTTTTAATTTTATTGAAATTGGCGGTTATTGTAGGTTTAATTGTTTATCTTCCAACTAAAGTAAGCGGATCAAATGCCCAAGTTATTAATGCAATTAATAATGAACAAAATAATCCAACTACTCCAGTGGCAACCAATCCAACCAACACTAGTTTTGTTCCCACGAAAGATAAAAAGATTCATATTTATAATACTCACCAGGGTGAAGAATATGATGGTTTTAATGTCGTAGAAGGAGCTAATTATTTAAAAGATTGTTTAAATAATAAAGGATACCAGTGCGATGTTGAAGGAAATGATTTTGAAGGCTATAAAGCGGTTCATAAAATAGCTTATAATAAATCATATACGGTATCTAAAATGTATCTTGAAGAGAGTTTAAAGCTTAGTGGTGGTTATGACTTAATTATTGATTTTCATCGCGATTCGATTTCTAAAGAGCTGTCAACCATTAGCCATGATGGAAAATCATATGCTAAAATCATGTTTGTTGTAGGTAAAAGCAGTGGTAAATTTGATGCGGTTAATCAGCTTTCACAAAAACTGTCAGATTTAGCTAATGCAACAGTTCCAAAAATCAGCCGTGGTGTTTATGTGAAAAAATCTCACTATAATCAAGGAATTAGTGACAATATGGTTCTAATAGAGGTTGGCGCTCAAAGTAATACTAAAGAAGAAGTTCAAGCGACAGTAGAAATTATTGCTAAAGCGATTGGAGAATATTTAGGATGAAAAATTTTTTAATTGATCTTTGTTTAGTTGGATTATTGTTATTTATGATTAATGGTTTATTTGGAGACTACGGAATCCAAAAAGCTGTATTTGACAAGAATATTACTCAGTTTGAAGAGGATGTTAAAGAACAAAAACCAATTACTACCGATTATGGAACTACTAATGATAATGAAGAAAATACATTATCATTAGTAGTTAAACAGATTAGTGAAGTTTGTATTAAAGTTATTGAAACATTAGTATTGATTATTTCCAATATTATTAGTACACTTTTATAGTAAGAAAGTGATGGTGTATATTATGAAAGATGCAAAAATAATATTTATGGGAACAGCAAGTTTTTCTAAACAGGTTTTAGAAAAATTGTTGGAAAATAATTATAATGTTGTTGCTGTAGTAACTCAGCCCGATCGTTTTGTTGGTCGTAAAAAGGTGTTAACAATGCCTGAAGTTAAAGAAGTTGCTTTGGCTTCTGGGATACCAGTTTATCAGCCTTTAAAAATTAAGGAAGAATATCAGGAAATCATAGCCTTAGAGCCGGATTTAATTATTACTGCAGCTTATGGACAAATTGTTCCAGAAGCAGTTTTAAATGCTCCTAAAATAGGTTGTATCAATGTTCATGCTTCATTATTACCTAAATATCGTGGTGGCGCGCCAGTACATTATGCAATCATGGAGGGTGAAGAAGTTACAGGGGTAACGATCATGTATATGGTCAAAAAAATGGATGCTGGAAATATTATTTCTCAAGTCGAAGTGCCAATTGGAGCAGAGGAAACAACGGGAGAATTATATGAGCGTTTGAGTATTGCTGGAGCAGAGTTGTTACTAGAAACCTTACCGAGCGTACTTGCTGGTACAAATGAGTCAATTGCCCAAGATGAAAGTTTAGTTACATATTCACCAACAATTAGTCATGAACAAGAAAAAATAGATTTTAGTAAGAGTGCTCTTCGAGTATATAATCAAGTACGTGGAATGAATCCATGGCCAGGTGCTTATACCACTTATCAAGGTAAAGTTGTAAAGATCTGGGCCGGTAAAATTCATGTATGTGAAAATGCCCTTAAGCACCACGCTCATCAAGAAAATGGAACAATCGTTAAGATCTTTAAAGATGCAATTGGGGTTAAAACTGGTGAAGGAATATATTTAATTACAGAATTACAGCTAGCTGGAAAGAAGCGAATGTTAGTTAAAGATTATTTGAATGGAAATAATATTTTTGAAGTTGATAGTAAATTCGAATAAGCAGCCTAATGGTTGCTTTTTTTATAAATTAAAAGATATAATTAGAGAAGATACAAAGGAGGAAATAGAAATGATTATTTCAACTTTAAGCAGTTATCCTAATAAAAAAGTAGTTAAAGACTTAGGCATAGTAGTCGGCTATGATGATGCTATACGAGCTTTTCGAGTAACAATGGGAGTGGAAGAATATATTGTCAAAGCTCAAGAAAATTTAGCTAAAGCTGCTGAAAAATTAGGTGCCAATGCTGTATTGGGGGTTTGCTTTGATTTGCGTGATTCAAATAAACCGGTTTTAATGGGAACAGCTGTTGTTTTAGAAGATTTAGAGTAATTCTAAGTCTTTTATTTATTATTGTTTAGATTAATATTTTGTTTTGTTTGTAGTACAATATAACTACGGAGGTTGTGTAAGTATGAGAATGGTTGATTTAATTGAATTAAAGAAAAATAATCATGAGTTAACAAAAGAACAAATCCATTTTATTATTAAAGGATATAATGATGGCAATATTCCAGATTATCAGATGAGTGCTTTTTTAATGGCAATATGTTTTAATGGGCTGTCTAAACATGAAACGGCTATCTTAACTGATGAAATGCTTCATAGTGGGGAAATAATTGATCTAAGTGAAATTGCAGGTGTAAAGGTTGATAAACATTCAACAGGTGGTGTTGGAGATAAAACATCTTTAGTTTTAGGACCAATGGTTGCAGCTTGTGGGGTTAAAGTTGCTAAGATGTCGGGGCGTGGTTTAGGTCATACAGGGGGAACATTAGATAAATTAGAGTCGATTCCGGGTTTGCAAATTCAAATAAGTAAAGATGATTTTATTAAACAAGTTAATGAAATCGGTATCGCGATTATTGGACAAAGTGCTACACTAGTACCGGCTGATCAAAAAATGTATGCACTGCGTGATGTAACTGCAACTGTTGATTGTATCCCTTTGATTGCTTCATCGATCATGTCAAAAAAATTAGCGTCTGGCAGCGATACTATTTTATTAGATGTAAAATATGGGGAAGGTGCTTTTATGCAAACTAAAGAGGAAGCTAAGCGCTTGGCACAAACAATGATTGAAATTGGACAACATCTAGGTAAAGATACTCGAGCAGCTATTTCAAACATGAATCAACCGCTAGGAAAAGCAATCGGGAATTCTTTAGAGGTAATTGAGGCGATTGATACATTAAATGGAAGTGGTCCTGAGGATCTTTTAAATCTTTGTCTTGAAGCTGGCAGTCATATGTTAGTACAGGCCAAAAAATGCAAAAATGAAGAGTCCGCTTTAAAAATGCTTAAGCGAGTAATTGATACTGGTCAAGCATTAGATAAATTTAAAGAAATGGTTAAATATCAACATGGAAATGATGAGTATATTGGTAATCCTGAGTTGTTTACTAAAGCTAAACTAATTATTGAGGTTAAAGCTAAGCAAGCTGGGTATATTCAAACTCTTGAAGCTAAAACATTAGGAATAGTTTCAATGAAATTAGGCGGTGGTCGTCAGACTAAGGATGATGTTATTGACCATAGCGTAGGGATTATCTTAAATAAAAAAGTTGGAGATCAATGTAAGGTGGGAGAAGTATTAGCTTATATCCATGCAAATAATGAAGTAAGCGATGAATTAATTAACGAATTATATGGAGCTTATAAAATTGTTGATTTTTTTGTTGAAAAACCGATACTAATTGATGAAATCCTTGTATAATATAGTCATAACGGAGGATAAAGATGGGTAAATATTTATTTTTTGACATTGATGGAACTTTAATTGGTCCAAGTAAACGAGTAACTAAGAATACTGAAGAAGGAATAAAGAAAGCACGGGCAAATGGTCATAAAACATTTTTATGTACGGGACGTGCTCCGGTGTCGATAATGAAATCGATACGGGATATTGGATTTGACGGAATAATTTCTTCAGCCGGTGGTTTTGTTAGTATTGATGGTAAATACATCTTTGAGAATTTTATTAACCAGTATGTTTTATCAGAAGTAATGCTTTTATTTACTAATGCTAAAATTTTATTTAGCTTAGAAACTAAAGATGCTTTGTATCAAACACCAGGTGTCCAAGATTTTTTTGAAAAGAAGCAAGCAAATATTCTTGAAGGAAATCTTGAATTAGCACGTTTTTTAGAAGAGCGTAGAAATGAAGAAGTACGTTTACCAATCAGTGAATTTAACATTTTGCAAACGAAAGTAACAAAAGTATGTTTTATTGCAGAAGATAAGTTGGCATTTTATGACTGTGTAAAGTATTTAAGTGAGTTTTTTAATATCGTTATTTTTTCTAAGGAAACAGACGATTTTATTAATGGTGAAATTATTTTAAAAAATTGTACTAAAGGTGATGCAATGAAACGAGCAGTTGCATATCTAGGTGGAGATATGAAAGATACGATTGCTTTTGGTGACAGTATGAATGATTTTCAAATGATTAGCGAGGCAGCTTATGGAGTAGTATCGTATTTAGCTCCTGATAAGTTGAAAGCAATTGCGGATGATACATTTGAAGAGCCTGATGATGATGGAATCTTTAAGTGTCTGCAGCGATTAGGTTTAATTTAAATTGGGGTAATGTAAAAGAGGTTTATCTTGACATTAGGGAAAGTGTTAAAAAGAATTAGAAAAACAAAGCAGATTCCCCAAAAAGAAATTGTTAAAGTGTTGAAAATCAGTAAGAGTACTGTCTATCGATTTGAAAAAGGTGGAAACATTGACACCAATAATTATCTTAAGTATTGTGAGTATTTGGGTATTGATGCAGGAATTCCTTATTTTATCAGCAATCATGATGATTTTTATCGACTGTTTAATCGAATTACACGAAGTTCATTTGATTATGAAGTATTTGAGCTGGCTTTTTCAAAAGCTTTAATTAAGACCGCTGAACAAATATTTGATAATTACACATAACAGTTAAAAGGCCTATAATTTAAGTTAGAGCCTTTTTTCTTTATAAGCAAAATAAAACGCTTGTATTAATTACAAGCGCATTATTTTCGTTCAAATTTTATATACGCTACAATATTTGCTAAAACAATCATTACTAAACCAACGATTACAAATGTCAACATGTAAGAGTTTAAGGTACTTGTAAAGAAATTATAGAAATATGCAGGTGATAAACTGATTTTATCAATAAATTTACCAATATAGATAAAGAATGGTAAAGCGAAACACATTAAACCAGAAGCCGATAGGGCATATGAGAAATAGCGTCTTCTACCTTGATAATGACTATATAGGCGATATAATAAGAAACTTGCTAATCCGATTAAAACAACT
The DNA here is from genome assembly GCF_019125875.1 of Erysipelatoclostridium sp. MSK.23.31. Lineage (NCBI taxonomy): Bacteria > Bacillati > Bacillota > Erysipelotrichia > Erysipelotrichales > Coprobacillaceae > Thomasclavelia > Erysipelatoclostridium sp. MSK.23.31. The sequence goes on from NZ_JAHOCB010000004.1 coordinate 96,286, forward strand.
AAAGCTGCTGCCGCAATTAAAAAGATTCCATCATATGTATTTATAACATCAATAACAAGGGCTAGATAAGGGAATGATAAATAGCTTTTGTATAAATCAATCAAGTTACTTTTCAGTACGCTAATTGCTTCTTGTGATTCACTATTAATAATAATATTATTAGTTGTTAAATAGTTATCTATATCCTGGGTAAGTTTTGTTTCAAATTCAGTTGTGTTAATAGTGGTTTCACCACCATCAAAGGCATTATTAATGTATTTTTCCATTGCTGTTTTAGCAGTATCTTCATCAACATAGTTTTCAAACATTTCTATAGGAAATCCTGTTGACTGTGTTTCTTGCTGGATCTCTTCATTTAATGATACAACTGATTGTTTATAAAAATCAGCTCCATCCATTTTAGAAATTAAGAAACCTGGAGACATAACAGTAAAACGAGTTACTGTTAGAACTACTAAGATACTTAGAAAGATTGCAATTAATAATGATAAAATATACGATAATGTAGTTCGACTACTTGATTTTTTTCTTGCCATGTTATTGTCCCTCCAAGATCGTTGGACCACTTATTTTATCTGCATAAACAAATAAACGGTCAGCTTTGTAACCAATCAATTCGAATGGATAACATGTATATAAGATCAATTGTTCTTTCTCGCTTTGGGCAAGATCGTAATTTGATTCATCAGTAGCTTTACCAATTTTAGTATCTGTTATTTTATATTCAAAATCACCATAATGGGTAGATATTTTAATAATATCTCCAACATTGACATCACCTAAACATTCAAAGTAAGGCAATGAGTGACCGGCAATTAATGAAGTACGGTTAAATCCTGGTAAAAATGAACCGTTGAATAATCCAGCGCCTTTACGAAGCTGATCATTACCATCACCATAGTATAGGTTAATTGTCTTGTTGACAGAATCAATGGTTATTTTACCAAATAGGTCACCATAAGAAGGCATTACTACTTCTGAAGCTTTAATAGTAGCAGAACTAACTAGTTTATTTTTATATAGATCTTTGTTGCTGTTATCATTTAAATTTGGTGCATGTTCACTAGCAACAAGACTGTAAATAGACATGACTGGTTCAATAATTGGACTAATTATTAAAAATAATACTAGGTAGCAGATAATGGTAAAAGATAATGGCACTAATACTAGTGCCATTATCTTTTTTTGCTTATGTTTTAATCGCACGATTATTTAACTAAAAGTTGTTTTCTCTTAGCGTAATATCCTGCACCGAATAATACAGCTACAAGTCCAGCTGCCATTACAGCAGTTTGAGTGAAATCATAACCAGTCTTTTTGATAACGTTTGTAGTTGAATAAACAACTTCGCTACCTTTGTAAACAGTGACAGTACCATCAGCACCAACTTTAATAGTTAACCCAAGTACATCAGCTGCAGCTTGAGCGAAACCTAAAATTGCAGTGGCATGAGCACCTTTGATAGAAGCGATATCTTTAATATGATTAGTTTGCATATAAGATTTAGCTCCTTCAATGTTGTTCAAAATAGTAGTCACTTGAGCAGCTGTAACATCATTGTTAGTTAAGTAATTTTTAGCAGCATTAATATCAGCAGCTTTTAGATTAACTTTAACTCCATCAACTGTAACACCAGCTTCTAAAGCATCGATGATTTTTTGTTCATCAGCAGTGATAGAACCAACAGCACCAACAGTTGAGATAGTTGCAACAAACATTAAGCAAGCTACCATTAAAGAACTTAAAAGTTTCTTCATCTTGTCCCCTCCTTTTTAGTTTTAGAATATTTGCGAAAGATACACAAATATACACATATATAATATATCTTTTTTGGCATAATAACAAGTAATTAGTTAAATTTAGTTATTTAAATTTGAGATAATTTTGTGACAATGATAAAAAATACAAAAAAATATTAAAAATTTGATATATAAAAAACAATTTATTTATGATATAATAATATCTTTTATATTTTTTTTAAGTTAATTACTGTTAACTATAAAAAAACACTTTAATTTTATTAAAAATTAAAGTGTTAAACTAGTTTATTTATTTTAGATAACCTAATTTAGTCATTTTATCAGTAAGCTGTTTTGCTAATAATTCATTATATTTGCTATTTCCATTTATCTTGTCATCTAAAAGACTAGACGGAGTATTTTTATTAGCTAGATTTGTTTTATCTTGAGCAGTTTCTGTAATTCCTGCATCTTTTAAACCGCTTGTTAATAAATAACTTTTAAAATCTAAATAATGATCACCATGTGTTGTCTTCAATAAATTATTTGTAGCATCACGATCATCTTGAGTTAATGATACAACAATATATTTATCAGTGTTAAATGCACTAATAATTTGTTTTTGATATTCAGCTAAGCTTCCTTGAACACTTTCTTCATAAGAACCAGTAAATAATATTAAGATGTTATCCTTATTAATTTCAGGTTTTGTTACTTCTATTTTAGTTAAAGTATTGATTTTACTACTTTCACCAGCTTTTGAACGTTTGAAAACTAAACGATTATTAGCTGTATCATAATTGATGGAACCTTCAATGTTATTGATTGTACATTTATCAATATTGGTCTTACTTGTTAAAATAGCATTTACGGCCTGACCATTTTTATCTAATAAGGTAATTGTAGTTTCTTCACTTTTTGCAGGAATCGTAAAGTTATTAACATAGATTTCACTAACGCCAAATTTAATTGCTAAAGCAAGACTGTTAATAGAGTCATCTCCAAAAGTAGTAATAGTTGTATTAATGCTATTTTCTAAATATTTGGGATAACTGGTATTTTTGCTAGTTCCAATCGTTGTACTATCACCAACGCAATAGATAGTTGGTAATTTGTTTTCTAACGATGTTTGATTATTGTTTTTAGAAGTATCGACAGTTTGATTATCTTGCTTGAATTTTTTTGCTAACTGGTTGGTTTGGTAACGATCATAGGCAAATAATGCTACTATTAAAATACAAAGAATTGGAACAACAATAAGAAAAATACTGTTTTTTTTATTTTTCATTGTTAGTAATAGTAGTAATATCCATTGCTAGAGCCATCTTGCTCTACTTGAGTTAATACTGTTCCAAGGATATTGACATTATTCTTTTGTAAGATTTCGATTGAAGCCTTAGCATCTTTACGACCAGTTAGTTGTGATGAGCAAACAAAGATTGTTCCATCAACCACATTACCAATCGGAATAGCATCACTAACTAACATAATTGGAGGACAATCAATGATAATAAAATCGTATAATCCTTTTAATTCATTAATAAAGTCTTCGAAGATTTGACTACTTAATAATTCACTAGGGTTTGGTACTTTGACCCCAGAAGTTAAAACTGATAATTTTCCTACAAACGATTCATCTTCAATGAATTGGAAACATTTTGAACTAATTTTTTTAGTTTCACCATATTCGATCAAAGCGTTAGTTAATCCTCGTGAGTTCGATAGTTTTAAATAACGATGCTGGGTAGCTTTTCTTAAATCAGCATCAATCAATAAGACATTTGCATATTTCGTTGCATATATCATCGCTAAGTTTAATGATGTAGTACTTTTTGATTCACTAGGAATTGAAGATGTCACGTTGATTGCTTTAACATTTTTACCAACAGTAGAATATTCGATGTTTGTTCTAATGTGGCGGTATACTTCTTTAAAATCGATTTTCCCATGCTTTTTATCTGGCGAAGTAATCAGATATGTGTCTTTTTCACTCTGTTTTTTATTCTTTTTAAACATTTATTTTCTCCTTTTAAACCAAGGTAATTTAGATATTTTACGAACTTTTATTAATTCAGGCGCATGTCCATTGATAATGGCTAGAGGGTTATCATACATGAGTCTAGTTAAATCCTCAGCTTGATATTTTTTTGCTAAAACTTCATATGTCTCTTGGAGATTAACACTACGTTTACCATTAGGGCGATGAACATCATTAGCGATTACATGAACCATACCATTATCTAATAGCTGGTATGCGTTTTCTTGAATCATACTACCATGGATTCCTAATAAACTAGTGCTGTTAACTTGAATAATATAGCCACGATCAATCCACTCTTGAATTAGATTTAAATCAATACTATGATGAAAATAACGTTCTACATGAGCGATAACAATTTTTTGCTTTATTCCATATTCATATAGACGATCATCATAATCTTCGGGTAATTTTTGAGTAACATTAAATTCAACAAGTAAATACGGTCCATTGTTAATAGTTAAATATTGATGATTATCTAATAGTTCTAGATAGTCTCCATTAAGCATAACTTCACAACCTGGATAGATTTCAATTTGATATTCTTTGGCAAGCTTTTTTAATTCCTCAATCCGTTCTTTAATTTGTTCAAACTCTTTTGCTGTAGTTGTTCCTGGAGTAAGATGAGGAGTTGCTACAATTTTAGTAATATTTTGAATTTGAGCTTTTTTTAATGCTGCCTGTGCATCTTCTCGAGTTTCGATACCATCATCAACATTCCAAGCATAATGACTATGTATATCAATAAATGCCATGGTTATTCCTCAAAGAAAGGGACGATTCCCAATAGAGGGACCCCTAGATATTGTTCAGCTTGTTCACCGTTTTTAATTTTAGTATCTAATAGGTATGTAAGTAATAAATACCCCAAACTAATAACGATACCGGCTACTGCCCCAATAATAACATTTTTAACCATGCTTGGTGAAACCGGATTAGGATTTACTTCAGGCTGATCAACGATCGTAACATTTGTCACATCTAGCTTTTCTTGGATTAAAGTTGTAAAAACACTAATTGTTTCATCAACGATTCTTTTAGAAAGTCCAGGATCAACAGTTGTTGAAGAAATTTCAATAATTTGTGTATCAGTAGTATTTGTAATACTTAATGAACTGCGTACTTCGGCAGAAGTAATATTTAAGTTTTTAGCAACTTGATCTTGAATGTTATTACCTTGTAATAATTTAACATAGTTATTTACCATCATTTTATTTGTATTAACTTGAGTTGAGTCTAATGATCCATTAACTACATCAGCTTTTAATAATACACTTCCTTGTGACTGGTATTTTTTACTTATTAGAAAGGTAGTTGCAGAAGCTGCAATAATTATTCCGACTAAGGCTAAGATAATAATCAAGCGAATATTCTTTTTCAGTAATTTCAATAATTGTGATAAGTCGATTTCAACTTCATCATTTAATTCATTTTTATCCATAAGTCCTCCCATTATTAATATATTGAATAAAACTATTCCAAAACGTATTATCCTTTATAAGCGGATAAAATGCAAGAAATTACCAATAAAAATTAATATTTATTGTAGAAAAATGTTAAAATAGAATGTGTGACAGAGTTGTTATTTTATAAATTTAAAAAAAAGAATGAAAATAAGATTAAATTTATGATGGATATTGTCGGTAATTGTAATAAAATAGAGAAAATATGGAAAATCACTTGATTTATTGTCTTAAATTAATCATAATTGCCTTGTATATTTGATAGAATCTTTTATCATGCTTAAAAATAGAATGTTAAATGATTTTAGAAAATCGAGAAATGATAAGTAGTTACTTTTCTGAGTTTCTAGAAGGGAGATAGAACAGAATGAAAAGATTGGGAGAAAAGACGCAACTGAATATTAGACGAATATTTTTAGTTAGTTTTGATGTTATTAGCATTATAATTGCTGCATATGGATCTTTATTATTGAGATTCAATGGACCTATTGAGTCTCAGTATCTACATAGAGTAAATATATTGATTGGTTCAATGATATTAATTGGATTAGCAATCTTTATTACTTTTCGTCTATATCATAGTTTATGGCAGTTTGCATCGATAATTGAACTAAAAAATATTATATTTGCGTCGATTATGAGTGCCATAGCAAATATCTTAATATGTGAATTGACTGGAAATCCATTACCAAGAAGTTGTTATTTTATTTACTTTTTATTATTAGTATTGATGGTTGGGGGAAGTCGATTTATTTATCGTTTTATTAGGTTATATGCGGCGTGTCATAATATAAGGGGAAGAAAAGAGCAACGACCTTTAGAAAAAGTAATGATTATTGGTGCCGGAGTTGCTGGGGAAAAAGTTTATAAGGAGATTTTAGGTTCAAAGAGTATCTATAAAGAAGTTATTTGTTTTATTGATGATGAGCCAAGTAAATGGAATCGAACAATTCATGGGGTTTCAATATATGGTGGTCGTGATAAGATCATTGAAGCTGTAAATAAATATAAGATAGAAGAAATTATGGTAGCGATGCCTTCAGCAAGTAAAAGAGATTTAATCGATATCTTTAATATATGTAAAGAAACAAAATGTAAGTTAAAAAAGTTGCCTGGAATATATCAGTTTATTAATGAAGATGTTCATATTTCTGATTTAAAAGAGGTTGAGATTCAAGATTTATTAGGACGTGATCCAATAAAAGTTAATTTAGCTGATATTATGGGCTATGTAACCGATAAAGTTGTTATGGTAGCAGGTGGGGGCGGATCAATCGGTAGTGAATTATGCCGTCAAATTGCTGCAAATAAACCAAAACAATTAATAATTGTAGATATTTATGAAAATAATGCTTATGATATTCAATTAGAATTAAAGCATAATTATCCAGAACTTAATTTAGAGACTTTAATTGCTTCTGTAAGAAATGAAGTCAAGGTCAATAAATTATTTGAGATTTATCATCCTGATATTGTTTATCATGCGGCTGCACATAAACACGTTCCTTTGATGGAAGATTCGCCGAATGAGGCAATAAAAAATAATGTTTTTGGAACATTAAATGTTGCTCGAGCTGCAGATAAATATAATGCACAAAAATTTATTTTGATTTCGACTGATAAAGCAGTCAATCCAACTAATGTGATGGGTGCTACAAAAAGGTTATGTGAAATGATTGTTCAAACTTACAATAAAAGATCACAAACTGAATACGTTGCTGTAAGATTTGGCAATGTTCTAGGTTCGAATGGCTCGGTAATTCCAATATTTAAAAGACAAATTAAAGAAGGTGGACCTGTAACAGTAACTCATCCTGATATAATTCGTTATTTTATGACAATCCCTGAAGCAGTATCGTTAGTTCTTCAAGCAGGTGCCTATGCTAAGGGTGGTGAAATTTTTATTTTAGATATGGGTGAGCCAGTAAGAATAGCTGATATGGCAAAAAATTTAATTAAATTATCTGGTTATGAACCGGATGTTGATATAAAAATCGAGTATACTGGATTAAGACCAGGAGAAAAGTTATATGAAGAATTACTTATGGAAGAGGAGGGGCTTCAAGATACTCCTAATCATATGATTCACATTGGAAAACCGATTGAGATGAATGAGGATACATTTGTTGAAAGATTAATAAATTTAAAAGAAGCTGCATATGGAGAAACAGATGATATTCGTTCATTGATTAAGGAACTTGTGCCAACTTACCAATATGGTATTACTCCAAAGAGAAGAAAGACACCAGAAATAAAGAAAGATTCACATGTTCAAGTTAATGAACAAGTTCAAGTTAGTAAAACTGTAAATATTTAAAAATGATTAATCGTGGTAATCGTCGCTATGTCGCGTTGCCATGGCTAATTTGTAATATGCTAAAGGCCAGTCTGCATTTTTATGTGGACTGGCGAAGCATACCCAAATGGAGGAATGGCATGTATGAAAATTGGTATGTGATTCAAGTCAGAACTGGTAAAGAGGAAAAAATCAAGAATACTTGTGAAAAGCTTATTTCAAGGGATATTTTAGAAGAATGTTTTATTCCAAAATGTATTAGATTAAAAAAATATCAAGGAACTTGGAAAGAAGTTGATGAAGTTTTATTTAAAGGCTATGTATTTATGATTAGTGATCATATTGATGAACTATTTAATAAGTTGAAGCTTATTCCTGATTTAACGAAGGTTTTAGGTAATGATGGTGAATTTATTTGTCCGATTTTAAAAGAAGAAGCAATTTTTCTTTTGAAATTTGGAAAAGAAAAACATATTGTTGATCTTTCTCAAGGTTATATTGAGGGTGATAAAATCAATATTATTAGTGGTCCCTTAGTGGGATATGAAGGAATGATCAAAAAGATTGATAGACATAAGCGAGTTGCTTATATCGAAGTTAAATTATTTGATCAAATTACAATGGTCCAGGTGGGCCTTGAAATTATAGGCAAAAGCTCATAGACAGACATGGGGCTTTTTTATTTTAAAAATAATTACTTTTAGTGATCGTCGCTATGTCGCGTTATTATAAGTAATTTGTAATATGCTAATACGGCTAGTATTTGTATATAGATGAATGATTGAATGAATATATCTATATCGATATATTCTAGATTTGATAGATGTAAAATGATATGTATTAGCAAAGCTCTAGGTAATGATGCCCAGAGCTTTTTTTGTTAGGGCAGTTCTAGAAAATAAAATAATACTTAGTATGAATTGCTGTGATATTTTTTGGCTTATGTTATTATCACAGATTAGTTGAATGTTTAAAATACCAAGTATGATAGTTTATTTGTTCTAGTGATAAATATATATAATTAGATTTTCATGAATAGTACTAGAAAATATAGAAACAACACATCTTGTCTCTGTAAAATAAATCAAAATTATTTTGTGATAGTCTAATTTACTTCCCTGGTCATATGTTTAACAGCTGGTAGAACTGCCAATTTATTAAAGCTGTATGATGACTGGTGAATAGTTTTCAAAGGAGAGAGAAAATGTTAGGAAGAAAGAGAAAAAAGGCCGTAAAAAGTACACATAAAATTATTGATAAAAGTAACAAAAATAATCATGTTGATTATCAAGAAGTATATCGTAACATTAGGACTAATATTGAATATTCAGCAGTAGGAAAAAATGTTAAAGCAATTAATATCACATCTTCAATTAGTAATGAAGGAAAGAGCACTACGGCTTTAAACTTAGTGATGATATATGCAACGAAATATGCAAATGTCTTATTGATTGATGCTGATTTAAGAAGACCGACCCAACATCATTATTTAAAACTATCGAACTCACGAGGATTAACTAACGCTTTGATCGAATATGGTGAAACTAAAAAAATTAGTTCAAAATATTTTCAATTTATTGAAGATGAATCATTTGAGGGAAAGTTATCAGTACTAACTGCTGGCATCAAGGTACCAAATCCTAGTGAGTTAATTAGTAGTGATATCTTTGAAGAGTTTATTAATGAGCTGATGAAGCTGTATGATTTTATAGTTATTGATTGTCCACCAGTTATGTTAGTTAGTGATGCTATTCCGATTGGTAATGTGGTTGATGGAACGGTTTTTGTTTGCTCATCACAACTAACTGGTCGTAAAGATGCTAAGGCTTCAATCGAAATCTTACAAAAGAATAATGTCAATATCCTTGGAACTGTATTAAGTCAAGTAGAAGTTGAAAAGGATAAATACAATAATTATTACTATTATTAAGGAGGGGCAATGAGAAAGTTTAGTGTAAGAAGAATTATTTTAATTTTAATTGATTTAATTTGCATTATTCTAGCAAGTTTTTTAGCGCTATTTCTTAGGTTTAATGGAGAAATTCCAAGCTATTATTTTAATATATTAAAGAATTTAATGGGACTGGAGATTTTTATCTCGTTGGTGATTTTTTATCTTTTTAAACTTTACCGTAGTTTATGGCAATTTGCTTCAATTAATGAGCTTAAAAATATTCTTAGCGCTGCAGTAATTGATAGTATTGCTAATGTTTTTTTATTTGAAATAGCCGATAAAAGTTTACCGCTAAGTTGCTATTTTATATATTTTTTATTGATTACCATGTTTTTAGGGATAACAAGATTGATTTATCGAATGACTAGATTATATCGAACAGAAAAGGGCAGTGATAATTATAAAGAGCGACGCTCCTTGGAAAAAGTAATGATTATCGGTGCAGGGATGGCAGGTGAAAAGGTTCTTAATGAAATTTTTAATTCGCAGTATGTATATAAAGAAGTTGTTTGTTTTATTGATGACGATCTAAGTAAATATAAATTAACGGTTCATGGCATTCCTATCGCTGGTAATCGTAATAAAATCATTGAAATGGCTAAAAAGTATAAAATTGATGAAATTCTTGTTGCTATTCCATCAGCTGATAAAAAGGAGTTAGCTGATATTTTAAATATTTGTAAGGAAACTAAATGTCATATTAAAAGATTGCCAGGGATGTATCAGTTTATTAATGATGGTTTTCAAATCAGTGATTTTAAAGATGTTGAGGTTCAAGATTTATTGGGGCGTGATACAATTGAGGTTAGCTTAGAAGATATTATGGGTTATGTAACCAACAAAGTTGTTATGGTAACAGGGGGCGGTGGTTCAATAGGTTCTGAATTATGCCGGCAAATCGCTGCTAATCATCCAAAACAATTAGTTATTGTTGATATCTATGAAAATAACGCATATAACATTCAGCTTGAGCTTCAACATGATTATCCTGATCTTAATTTAGAAACTTTGATTGCTTCGGTACGAAATGCAGATCGAATTGATAAAATATTTGAAATATATCATCCTGATATTGTTTATCATGCGGCTGCACATAAACATGTTCCTTTGATGGAAGATGCTCCAAACGAGGCTGTTAAAAATAATGTATTTGGTACTTTAAATGTAGTAAAAACAGCTGATAAATATAAAATACAGCGTTTTATTCTTATTTCGACTGATAAGGCAGTAAATCCGACCAATATTATGGGAGCAACAAAACGGTTATGTGAAATGATCGTTCAAACATATAATAAAAGATCACAAACTGAATATGTTGCGGTAAGATTTGGAAATGTTCTTGGTTCAAATGGTTCGGTAATACCATTATTTAAAAAACAAATTAAAGCAGGGGGACCGGTAACTGTAACGCATCCTGATATTATTAGATATTTTATGACAATTCCAGAAGCGGTGTCACTAGTATTACAAGCAGGCGCATATGCTAAAGGTGGTGAAATCTTTATTCTTGATATGGGTAAACCAGTAAAAATTGTTGATATGGCGCGAAATTTAATAAAGCTATCTGGATATGAACCAGATGTAGATATAGAAATAGAATTTACCGGCTTAAGACCAGGAGAAAAGTTATATGAAGAACTATTAATGAAAGAAGAAGGACTACAAGAGACTGCGAATAGAATGATTCATATTGGTAAACCAATTGAATTGGATGAGAGGATACTTTTTGATAAACTTAAGAATCTTAAAAAAGAAGTTTATGAAGAAATTGAAGATATTAGGCCGATGGTACAGGAACTGGTACCGACATATAAATATAAAAAGGAAAAGATAGGATGAGAAAATTATTGATCATAGGTGCTGGAGGACATGGGAGATGTTGTCTTGATATAGCTAGAGATATGGATATTTTTGATAAGATTTCTTTTCTTGATGATAACCAAATTAATAAAATAATCAATGATTGTAAAGTAATTGGTTCTATTGATGAAATGAGTTCTTATTATCCCGAATTCACTCATATTCATATTGCGATAGGCAATAACAAACTTAGAAGTAAATTGCTTTTACAAGCCAAAGAAATTGGTTATTCATTACCTATATTAAAACATCCTTCAAGTGTTGTGTCTAAGTATGCATCTATAGGGGCAGGTTGTGTGCTATTCCCCTGCTCCGTAATAGAAGCGAATGCGGTAATTGGTAATTGTTGCATTATTACTTCTGGTGTTGTCATCAATCATGATGCACAAATCGATGAATATGTTCTTGTTAATACAGGAACAGTGATTCGCCCCAATACAAGAATTAACAAATATGCAAGTATAGGCAGTCGTTGTTTAATAACGATGAATAAAGAAATTGAAATGAATCGAATTATTGAAGATGGTACTCAAATATAACCATCTTTTTAGTTTGAGTAAATATGGAGGAAAAAATGATAACGGATAAACAAAAGAAGTATCTACTACTAAAAAGAGGAGTCGATATTGTTTTAAGTGGTGGAGCTATTGTTGTACTAAGTCCAATACTAGGCTTATTAGCTTTAGCTATCAAACTAGATTCTCCTGGGCCAGTACTATTTAAACAAAAAAGAGTTGGTAAAAATAAAGAACTATTTGAAATATATAAGTTTAGAACAATGAGGACAGATACACCTAAAGATATGCCTACTCATATGTTAAAAGATCCAGATCAATTTATTACTAAAACAGGTAAATTCCTAAGAAAGACTTCTTTAGATGAATTACCGCAAATCTTTAATATCTTTACAGGAAAGATGTCCGTCATAGGTCCTAGACCAGCTTTATGGAATCAAGATGACTTGATTTCAGAACGAGATAAATATCATGCGAATGATGTAAGACCGGGATTAACTGGGTGGGCACAAATTAATGGTAGAGATGAATTAGAAATAGATGTTAAAGCTAAGTTTGATGGTGATTATGTTAATGATATGGGATTAAAGATGGATATCAAATGTTTTCTAGCTACTATTGGATCAGTACTATTAGGGGATGGAGTAGTAGAAGGTGGAACAGGAGAACTAGAAAAAACTGTCGATATTCAAATTATAGATCCCGAAAAGATAGAAAAAGAAGCAAAGATAGGAGCTGCTGTGGTAACAACTGCAGGAACAGTCGGACTAACAGGATTAGGGCTAATCTACAGACATTGTAAAAAAGATAAAATGAAGGGTAGGAAATCTTATAAGGGAGTTCTTTTTATTTTAGCTACTTTATCATATGCAGGTTACACAGCATATACAAATGTCAAACGTAAAGTACAGTTACAAGATAATCAAATTAATAAAAAAGAAATTAAAGAAGTTAAACAACTTTCATTAAAGAGAGTCTTAATAACTGGTGCTAATAGCTATATTGGAGAATCGGTAGAAAAGTGGTTAAACAATTCAGACGATGAATATGAAGTTGATACATTAGATATGTTAGATCCTAATTGGAAAGAATATGATTTTTCTAAATACGATACAGTATTCCATGTTGCAGGTATAGCTCATGCTGATGTTGGTAATGTATCTGATGAAGTTAAACAAAGATACTATAAAGTAAATACTGATCTAACTTTAGAAGTAGCAAATAAGGCAAAAGAAGCTGAAGTAAAACAATTTATATTTATGTCTTCAATGATTGTCTATAGTGGTTGTGAAACTACTCATATTACAAAAGATACTAAACCTAAAGCAGAAAACTTCTATGGTGATAGTAAACTACAAGCTGATTTAAAACTACAAGAAATGGACGATGAGTCATTTAAGGTTGTGGTAGTAAGACCACCAATGATTTATGGAAAAGGATCAAAAGGAAATTATCAACAATTAGCAAAACTAGCAACGAAATTGCCAATATTCCCAATTGTTGATAATAAAAGATCGATGTTACATATAGACAATCTTTGTGAATTCATTAAGTTAATGATTGATAATGAAGAATCAGGAGTATTCTTCCCACAAAATGCTGAATATACAAATACATCAGATATGGTACAAATAATAGCAACTATAAAAAATCATAATATTATTACGATTCCTGGATTTAAACAAGTAATTAAGCTGATGATAAAGATGAATAACAAAGTAGGACAATTATCCAGTAAAGCTTTTGGGGACTCTTACTACGATATGGATATGAGTATGTATAAAGATAAATATCAAGTTAATAGCTTATTAGAGTCAATTAAGTTAACAGAGGGAGAATAATAATGAAAAGAGTACTATTTTTAGTAAATCATGATGTTGTTATTTATAACTTTCGTAGAGAACTTGTCGAAAGGCTATTAAAAGATGGTTATGAAGTTATTATTTCTTCTCCTTATGGGAAGAGAATTGACCTATTAAAAGAAATAGGATGTAAATTCATTGAAGTGAAACTAGATAGACATGGAAAAAATCCATTAGATGAACTTAAATTAATTGCATACTATAAAGAACTTATAAAAACGATTAAGCCATTAATTATATTTTCATATACTATTAAACCTAATTTATATGGGGCATTGGCTGCTTCATTTTGTAATGTACCAATAGTAGCAAACATCACTGGACTAGGAAGTGCAGTAGAAAATCCTAGTTTAATGCAAAAAGCTATGATTGGATTATATAAATTAGCATTTAGAAAAGTACAAACTGTATTTGTACAAAATACTGAAAATCAACAATTCTTTATAGATAACAATATATCAGTAGATAAATTAAAACTTTTACCTGGATCAGGAGTTAATCTAAAACAGTTTCATGTTTTGGATTATCCAAATGACGAAAAGATAGAGTTTGTTTTTATTTCTAGAATTATGAAAGAAAAAGGGATTGATTATTATTTAGAAATGGCTAAATACATAAAAGATAAATACCCTCAAACTCATTTCCATATCTGTGGGTTTTGTGAAGAAGAATATCAAGATGTTTTAAGTGAATATGAGGATAAAGGGATTATTACATATCATGGATTAATTATGGATGTAAGAGATGTTTTGTCTTATACACATTGTACAATTCATCCAACGTACTACCCCGAAGGATTAAGTAATGTACTACTTGAATCCTCTGCTTCTGGTAGACCTATCATTACTACAGATAGAAGTGGATGTCGAGAAGTAGTTGATGATGGTGTTAATGGCTATATGATCAAACAAAAGGATACTCAATCATTAATTGATATTGTAGAGAAGTTTATTTCTTTAACTAATGATGAAAGAAAAGAAATGGGATTAGCAGGAAGAAAGAAAGTAGAAAAAGAATTTGATAGGCAAATTGTTGTTGATGCATATTTATCAGAGGTAAGCAAATGAGTATGGTTGTAGATAATCTTCAAATTAGGATTTTACATGTTCTTGGTTCTCTTGATCGTGGTGGTGCTGAGACTATGATAATGAATCTCTATAGAAATATAGACAGATCAAAGGTTCAATTTGATTTTTTAATACATACAGATAGGGAATGTGATTATAACGAAGAAATAAGAAGTATGGGTGGAAAAATATATTCTTTAAAAAGATTTAAAGGATACAATTTATGTCAGTATATCAAACAATTTAAAGATTTCTTTATAAAACATCCAGAATATGAAATAATTCATGGTCATATGAGAAGTACCGCTTCTATTTATTTAAAGATTGCTAAAAGCATGGGTAGATACACCATTGCTCATAGTCATAATACATCATCTGGAAATGGAATATCAGCTTTAGGAAAAAATTTAATTCAACTTCCCTTGAGGTATATTGCAGATTATTATTTTGCGTGTTCTATCGAGGCAGGTGAATGGCTTTTTGGAAAAAAAATTATAAAAAGTGATAAATTTTATATTTTGAAAAATGCAATAGATATGGGAGCATTTGTATTCAATCAAAATATTAGAGATTTAAAGAGAAAAGAGTTAGGGTTTGAAGATTTTTTTATAATTGGAAATGTTGGTAGATTTCATGAACAAAAGAATCATTATTTTACATTAAATCTTTTTAATGAATTTTTAAAAGAAGAACTGAATTCAAAGTTAGTCTTAGTTGGAGAAGGTGAACTAAAATCGGAAATAAAAAAATATGCTGATGAGCTAGAAATAAATGATAAAGTAATTTTTTTAGATTCTCGCTCAGATATAAATGAACTGATGATGTCTTTTGACGTATTTATTTTTCCATCAAAATATGAGGGACTAGGAATTGTCGCTATAGAAGCACAGTCTTCTTCTTTACCAACTTTATGCTCTGATAATGTACCTAGAGAAGTAAAAATTACAGATATTATTAGATTTATAAGTTTGGATGATATGAGCAAATGGATTAAAGAACTAAAAAAAATAAAGAATAGTAAAAGAAAAATTATTAAAAAAGAAGATGTAGTAAAAACTGGATATGATATTAAATCATCTAGTGCTTTTTTATTCAAGTTTTATGTGAATATTTATAAAAATAAATTTTGACAAGGAGGTAATACATGAATATTTGTGGAGTTGTAGTTTTTTTTAATCCAAGTGATTCTTGTATTAGCAATATAGATAGTTATATTGATCATCTAGATAAAATAATCATTGTCGATAATTCTATTAATGATAATATGAATTTATTTGAAAACAAAGATTTTAGTTACATGAAAAAAATTCAATATATACCACTATATGATAATAAGGGACTTGCTGTAGCTTTAAATGTCGGATGCAGGAAAGCGGCGCAATTAGATTATGAATATGTTTTAACAATGGATCAAGATTCCTATTTTGATAGTGGTGCACTACAAAAAATGATGAATTTTGCTAAAAATGATGTAGATAAAAAATATGCAATCGTTTCTCCTAATGTTAGGTCACTATATTATGATGGATTAGAAGAAAAAGAAGCATATATTCAATTTGATACAGATAAGAATACTATAAAGAATTGGACTATGACATCAGGGAGTTTAATGCATTTAAATAGTTTTATAGAAATTGGTGGCTTTGATGAAAAAATGTTCATAGCTCATTTAGATATTGATTTGGGTATTAAAATCCATGAAATAAATAAAAGTATTATTGTAATTCATGATTCTATTTTAAATCAACATTTTGGTAATTCAAAACCTAAAAAAATATTATGGAAAACTGTTCATCCATCTTATGCTAATCCTGTTAGAACATACTACTTGTTTAGAAATCAAAAGTATTTAGAAAATAAGTACGGAAAAGACGCAAAGAAATATATTGGAGTATCGCTTTGGAAATTCTTCATTAAGATAACATTATTTGAAGATAGAAAAAGAGAAAAATATAAAATGATGATGCGTGGGATTAGAGATTCAAAAAAACAAGTTATGGGTAAATATGATGAAGGTAGGTATAAATAGTGAAAGAATTAACAGTTTTAACTCCTACTTACAATAGAGCAAAACTATTAAATAAATGTTATGAGACTTTATGTAAACAAACTAATAAGGAGTTTATTTGGTTAATTATAGATGATGGTAGTATTGATGATACTGAAAAAGTTGTAGCAAAATGGATGACAGAGAATAAGATTGAAATTAAATATTATAAGAAATCAAATGGTGGAAAGCATAGAGCAGTAAATTATGGAGCAACATTTGTAGATACTAAATTGACAATTATATTGGATAGCGATGACTATTTAATAACTACAGCAATACAGGATATATATAATTTATATAATTTAAGTAAAAATGAAAAAAATATATGCGGTTTCACCTTTTTGAAGAAATATCCAGATGAAAGCTTGATGGGCGATAGATTTCCAAATAATGGGAGGTACAATTTTATAAAATGGCGTGTAAATGGTGTTGTCACTGGTGATCAATGCGATGTAGTTTACAGTAAATATCTAAAAGAATATCCTTTTTCAGAGTATGATGGTGAAAAATATATTGGTGAAAGTACATTGTGGATAAAACTAGGTCAAAAATACGACATGATATGTGAAAATAAAGCGATATATGTTGCTGAATATTTAGAAGGCGGACTAACTAAAAATGGTAGAATAGTCAGATTAAAATCTCCAAATGGCGGAATGGAATATGCTAATTTATGTTTAATAAAACGGAGTTCGATAAAAAGAAAGATAAAATATGCTCCAATATATGTTGCGTATGGACTTTTATCAAAAAAAGGAATTTTAGAAATTATTAAAGAAGCAAATACAAAAATCAATGTTTTGCTAGCTTTTCCAGTAGGAATTTATTTAAGAAAAAAATGGAGAAGAGAATATAAACTATGATTTATTATATTTCAATGGCAACATTAATGTTTTTTGGATATTTTGTTAAAAACAGAAGGAGTTATTATATATTTTTAATTGTTATTTTATTCGCTTTTACAGCATTTAGAAATATTAATTTAGGTGGTTCTGATGCGATTTCTTATCAAGCTTTTTTTAGAGATACACCTGTACTTGGCGATTTTTTTCAAAATTTAGGATCTTATAGATATGAGAATGGTTTTGCATTTGTTAATAGCTTATCAAAAAGTATTTCAAATAATTATCTAGTATATCAAATATTATATACGTTCATAAGTACGATTTTACTGGTACGATTAATTAGTCATTTAGATATGACATATAAAGAAAAGTGCTTATTTTTATTTACATATTTTTGTTTTAGATATTTTTTAAATTCTTTTGTACTACTTAGACAAAATATTGCAAATTTAATAATATGGAACTTAATCGTTGATAATTGGGATGGAATAAAGAAAACTGCCATATCTATATATATTTCTACTTTATTTCATGTTACGTCAATGTTTAATTTTATTGTATGGCCTTTATTATTAAAATTGCAAAAAATTAATAAAAAATATATTTTCATTGGAACAATAATACTATCTCTATTTTTGCTATTTGCAGGTTCAAATATAATTAATACTGGTATAAATTATTTTGTTAGATTAGTAGGACCCAAGTATAGTAAATATATTATTGAAAATGGAGAAACAGTTCGTGGCTTTAATTTTATTTATTACATTATCAGATTTGTAATTATTACCTTATTTTACATTTTCTATGACAAAATTAATTATGACAAGAAAGATATTTTATTTTATTGTGGATGTGTAGCAATTGTTGTTGGGTCAATCGATGTTGAGATATTCACAAGAATGATGGAATATTATATGATTGCTTTTTATATAATGTGTACAGTTATATTTAGAGCATTTACACGTGAAGAAAAAAGTATATTGATTTTTATATTTTTTATTTTAATGATGATCATATTAATTAGAAGTTTATATACAACTTCAGGCGGGTTATTTTTAGACTATAGTTTTTTAATTAGAAAATTCATATAGAAGATTTTGGCTTTTTATTTTAAGAGGATAACGTATATTAGAAGATAATGTAGTATTGGGTAACAAAAAGTATTTGTAACAGGTGTAGCTGGATTTATAGAATCTAAATATTATTAAAGGAATTTAATAGTACTAGAGCAATCAAATAATCTAGTTTTTGGGAATTAATAAATTATAATCTATACATGATTAGAGGAGAAAAAATGAATAAAATAGCTATAATTATACCATATTTTGGTAGTCTGCCTAATTATTATGACGTATGGAAAAAATCAGTCATAAAAAATGAAACAATTGATTTTTATTTAGTTACGGATATTAAGAATATAAAAAATGAAAAAAATATTCATGTAATATATACTACTTTACAAGAATTAAAAGACAAAATATCAATGATGCTTAAATTAGAAGTTTCATTAGAAGTACCATATAAATTGTGTGACTATAGACCAGCATATGGTGAAATATTTAGGGACATTTTAAATGAATATGATTTTTGGGGATATTGTGACATGGATTTAGTATTTGGCAATATCAGAGAATTTATTACGGATGAAATTTTAAATAAAAATGAGCGAATTCTTTTATTAGGACATTTGTCATTGTTTAAAAATACAACTAAAATGAATAATTTATATAAAGATAATGGTACATATCCAGAAAAGAATTATATAGAAGTTTTTCAAACACCGGATTCATGGTATTTTGACGAGTTTGGTGGAATGTATACAAAATGTTTGAGAAATTCAATTAATCTATTTAATAATGCACCGATTGCTAATCTTCTACCAGTGTATCCTTTTTTTGAATACCATGGTAAACCGGTTATAATAGAATGGAATAATGGAAAGTGTTTTGCTATCAGTGATACTGACAAAGTAGAGTTATTATATGCGCATTTTAGTAAAAGAAAGTTTAAAATAAAAACTAGTTCTGATTTTGTAGATGTTATTAGTATACTACCCACTGAAATTAGGTTCGGTGAAAATGCAAATAGAAATGATATTGTTAAAGTTACAAAAAAGAAATTATATAGAATCATGTATTTATATATCAGAAATAAAAATAGTAAAAATTCAATTTATAAGAATATTAATAGATATATTTGGGGCTTTAAAGTTACTAGATATATAAAGCAATGTGAATCTACTTATAAATATTAATATATATTATTTGGTATTTTTGTTTGTATTAAATACGAAGGAAAAATGTTAGAGGTTAATGGTATGTTAAATAATAAAACAGTATTTGTAACAGGTGTAGCTGGATTTATAGGATCTAACTTAGCTAAAAGATTATTAAAAGAGTTTGATGGCATTAAAGTAGTAGGTATTGATAATATGAATGATTATTATGATGTATCTATTAAAGAATGGAGATTAAAGGAATTACAAAGCAATACTTCCTTTACTTTTTTTAAGGGAAGTATTGCAGATAAAGAAATAATTAATAATATTTTTGAAGAATATAAACCAAGTGTAGTAGTAAACCTAGCAGCACAAGCAGGAGTTAGATATTCAATAACTAATCCTGATGCTTATATAGAAGCTAACTTAATTGGATTCTATAATATCTTAGAAGCTTGTCGACATAATGAAGTAGAACATCTAGTATATGCATCTAGTTCAAGTGTATATGGATCTAATAAAAAAGTACCATATAGTACAGAAGATAAAGTAGATAATCCAGTAAGCTTATATGCAGCAACAAAGAAAAGTAATGAATTAATGGCACATGCTTATAGTAAACTATATAATATACCTTCAACTGGTCTTAGATTCTTTACAGTATATGGACCAGCCGGAAGACCAGATATGGCTTACTTTGGATTTACAAATAAACTAAGAAACAATGAAACAATTAAGATATTTAACTATGGTAATTGTAAAAGAGATTTTACCTATATTGATGATATAGTAGAAGGAATAATAAGAGTAATGAAAAATGTTCCTGAAAAGAAAATAGGAGAAGATGGTTTACCTGTACCACCCTATAGTGTTTATAACATTGGTAATAACCATCCTGAAAACTTATTAGACTTCGTATATATTTTACAGCAAGAATTAATTAGTGCCGGAGTACTACCAAGTGATTATGATTTTGAATCACATAAAGAATTGGTTGCAATGCAACCAGGAGATGTACCAGTAACATATGCAGACACTACTCCATTAGAACAAGATTTTGGATTTAAACCAAATACATCATTAAGATATGGACTTAGAAGTTTCGCGAAATGGTATAAAGAATTTTATATTGGAGATGAGTAATATGAAAATTGCAGTAGCAGGAACAGGATATGTAGGATTAAGTATCGCTACATTATTAGCACAACATCATGAAGTGATGGCTATAGATATTATTGAAGAAAAAGTTAATATGATTAACAATAGAAAGTCTCCAATTCAGGATAATGAAATTGAGGCTTTTTTAAGTACAAAAAATTTAAATCTAGTAG
>NZ_JAHOCB010000050.1:0-20747 GCF_019125875.1 Erysipelatoclostridium sp. MSK.23.31
AATCAAGACTGGTATAGTGTTTATGGAGAAAATAAAGGAATTTGTGATTTATAAAAGAAATGGTGGAGGATTCCACTTTTTCTTTTTATTAAAGAAAAATGAGTGGTTTAAGAAGTTTAAAAATCAGTGGTGAAAGAATGCTCAGATAACTGATGATAAATAGTATAAAATGTTGATATAATCGTATAATATTTATAAGTCATAATATTTGCATTTGGTATCAAAAATAGGTATGCTATTTATTAGAGAAAAATAAAGGAGAGAAATAAAAGATGTTAGAAGTGGGAAGTATTGCTCCAGATTTTACCTTATTAGATCAAAATGGTGACAGTGTTTCATTGAGTAATTTTGTTGGAAAGAAAATAATTTTATATTTTTATAGTAAAGATAATACGCCAGGCTGCACTAAACAAGCTTGTGGATATGCTCAAAACTATCCTCGATTCAAAGAAAAAGACACAATAATTATTGGGATTAGTAAAGATACGGTTGTATCACATAAAAAATTTGAAGAAAAATATCAGCTTCCATTTATTTTATTAGCTAATCCAGAATTAGATGTTTTACAAGCTTATGATGTTTGGAAAGAAAAAAATATGTATGGTCGAATGGTTATGGGTGTAGTGCGAACTACATATTTAATTAATGAAGAAGGTATTATAGAAAAGGCATTTACAAAGGTTAAAGCAGCAGATGATGCTGAGCGAATGTTAAGAGAGATTGAGAGTGAATAAAAGACAGATGCAATTAATTATTGGTATTTTAGTTATCATTATTATTGTTTTATTAGTGTATCGTAATCATCGCCAAGAAACTGCTTATCAAAGGATTTCGGCGAGTGAAGCTCAAAAGATTATGGATGAAGAAAGTAATATTATCATTATTGATGTAAGAACAGTAGATGAATATAAGACCGGGCATATAAAAAATGCTATCTGTATTCCCAATGAATTAATTTCTAATAAAGAAATTGCAGAGTTACCAGATAAATCACAAGAAATATTAGTATATTGTCGCAGTGGAAGTAGAAGTCGTCAGGCTGCAAACAAATTGATTAAACTTGGTTATGAAAATGTTATTGATTTTGGTGGAATCATTGATTGGGATGGTGAAGTAGTTAAATAAGAGGGTGCTATTTGTAGTGAACTTTAAAAGTTGAGTGAGCAACTAGAAATGATCACTATATTTTGGCACCTTTTTCTTTTATCTAAATAGAGATTATGCTATACTACATCCTGATAAGGAGGCTATGATGATAAAATTAATTGCAACAGATATGGATGGAACATTTTTGGATTCAGATAAACGTTTTGATCCGGAATTTATTGATATATTTTATAAACTAAAGGAAAAGGGAATCAAATTTGTAATTGCTAGTGGTAATCAGTATTATCGATTATATCAAAAATTTTTACCATTAAGTGAACAAATGTATTTTATTGCTGAAAATGGTTGTTACATCGCAGAGGGAGCGACAGAATTGTATTGTAATACAATTACACACGATAATGTTGAATTGATCAAAACAGCATTAGCCCCATATGATAATTTATTTATGATCATGTGTGGTCGGAAAGGGGCTTATGTCTTAAGCCGTGATAAGCATTTTGAATCATTGGTGAGATTACATTATTGTAATTATCAATTTGTTGATTCATTCGATCATATCGATGATGAAATCATGAAGATTTCTATTAATGATCCAGAAGAACAGATAGAAAAATATTTGCAAGCATTGGAGCCGCATTTACCAGTCGCAGTTAAGGTTGTAACAGCAGGAAATATGTGGATGGATATTCATAATCGTGATATTAACAAAGGTGTTGGAATGCGTTTTTTACAAGCAATCTATGAAATAGAACCTGATGAATGTATGGCTTTTGGGGATCAAATGAATGATTATGAGTTATTACAGCAAGTGAAATATGGTTATGCCATGGATAATGCAGTTCTGCCAATTAAGGAGATTGCTTATGGTACAACTAGATCCAATGATGAACAGGGAGTCTTAATTAAAATTAAAGAAGTATTGGATCTTGCCTAGTATTGCTAGGCTTTTTTTTACACGAAAAAAGGTAAACTACCTTTTATTAATAACTAAAGTTAGTTTACCTATTACTCTAAAGCCGGCTTGACTTTCTTGATTTATTACAATGGGTGTATATTCAGGATTAGCTGGTTGTAATATAATGCAGTGATTATTATCATCACGGTAGAATTTTTTACATGTAGCAACATTATCATCGATTGTAAAGCAGCCAACCTCACCATTTCTAATTTGATTACTTTTTTCAAATACAATTAAATCACCTTGATTGATATTTTCATTGATCATGCTGTCACCATCGGCATATTGACAAAAATATTCTTTACTGGGTGAAAGTAATGTTTCAGGTAAGGATATATATTCATCAACATTGTCATCAACAAAAAGACCAGTTCCACAACTAATATCACTGTATAAAGGAATAGTAATTGAATCAGTAATAATAGGTTGATTGCTCTCGTCAATTCCTAAAAAGTATGAAGCAGGAACATCAAAAATTTCAGATAGTTTTTGAATCGTGTCCTTTTTTAAATTCTCAACTCGATTGTTTTCATATTTTGCGATGGCTGATTTTTTAACCCCAAGTAAGTTACCTAATTGCTCTTGAGTTAAGCCTTTTTCTTTACGTAATTTTTTTATTCGTTCACCGGTCATTTGTATTCACTCCTTGTGTCTTAATTTTACTATTAAATAACTAGTTGTGCAATCATTAATTAACAAAAGTGTCGAAAAAAGATACTTTTTGTTGACAAAATAATGGAATGGATGTATATTAAAAGTGTCTTATAAAGACACTTAAAAAATATTGATATAAAAAGATGAATAAATAGATACTAATGATGGAGGGAAAGATTATGGAAAACAAAGAAATGAATTTTAGTGGTAAAGGAATTTTAACGGTTATTACGGGGATAATAATTATGGGTTCTACGATTGCAACCTTAAGTTCTTATTTGTTGGATTTAATTATGCTTTAATGCGCATACTAGTAATGAGGTGAGCTGCTAAGTGAAACGCAGAGATAAAGAAATTAAAGATCAAGATGAAATTGATTATGAAAATCATATTATGGAATATGATGACCAATATCTTGATAACTCCAATGCTCAAGAATAGAGAACAGCACTTTATGGTGCTGTTTTTTTATGGTATAGATATGCAGAGAATTAATGTTTATCGTGTAGTTATTAACTTTCAAGTTACCAAATAGAAAGGTAAAATGCACGAAGCTAATAAATGATTATGATATAATAGATGTATTAAAGAAAGGTGTGAAAAGCATGAAAGTTGAATTAAAGATTGATCCTAATTGTCAAGAGCCTTGGGCAGTGATAAATGTAGCTAAGCTGACACCATCGCTTCAAGCTGCGATTACAATTTTGGAAAAAGAGTGTGAAGAAATGATTTTTACGGCTCAAAACAATGGTAAGATCTATATAATCGATCCAGTAAAAATTGAGCTGATTCGTACTGAAGGGCGAGAATTAGCATTATATGATTTGAAAAAAGAACGCTATGTTTTAAATAAACCGCTCTATGAAGTACAAGAACAATTAGGAAAAGATTTTGTACGTATATCAAAATTTGCAATCATCAATATTAAGCGTATTAATCATGTTGAAGCATCTTTTAATGGAACGATGGAAATAGTTATGAAGAATGGTCTTGAAGAAATCATAACCCGTAGTTATCGAAAACTGTTTAAAGAAAGATTGGGGGAGTAGAGAATGCGCTTTAAAGATTTAGTGAGTTATTTTTTTGGTGGGATTGCTTGGGGATGTACGTTTTTGGTAGTAATAAATCTAATTGGTTATACAGTGATTGGCAACACGTTTTTAGAACCTTTGATGGAAAATTTTGTCATGCATGCAGTAGGAGCAATGGTAGTTGGAGTTTGTTGTGGTTCGACTTCATATGTTTATAAAATTGAAAGTTTAAGTTTAAGAAAACAAATAGCTTTTCATTTTACGATTGGGCTGGGTGGATATTTATTAATAGCATATAAATTGGGATGGATGCCAATTAGCAATATCGGCTATGTTATCACTTTTATATTAATGGCAATTATTATCTTTACAAGTATTTGGACGGGTTTTTATTTTTATAATCGAAATGAAGCTAAAAATATAATGCTAAGATAAAAGAAATAGAAAAAGAAAATGATAATTAAGATTATTGTTAAAGGAATATCAGAAGTAAAGCTTTCATGATATAATGAATAATAGTGAAAGTGAGTGATAATAATGTTAAATTTTCGTTATGCTGATATAAATGATTTAGATTTTTTAGTGGAGTTAAGGATACGTGATTTAAGACTGTTTTCTAATCAGGAAATCTTACCACAGACAATTAACAAGATTCGTGATTTCTACAAAACAGGTATTATCAATGGTACCTGTTTTACATTATTAGGATTTGATAATGAATTATTGGCTGCTTCAGGAACATTATACTTATATTCCTTAATGCCATCAAATGAAAATCCTTCAGGAATTATGGGGCAGTTAACAAATATATGGGTAGATGAAAAATATCGTCATCAAGGTATTGCTAGTAGAATTGTTAGTGACTTATTAACAAAAGGACAAGGTAAATGTGGAATGATTTGCTTGAATTCTTCAAAAGATGCAATCGCACTATATCAAAAACTAGGATTTAAAACCAAAGAAAGGTATATGATAAAACAATGGGACTAATAATTAAAAAGCCTGATGATGCAATCATCGTAAATAAAAAAGATGGAACTCATGTTGCCTATTATTTGTTTGACGAGTATGAAGTTCACTTAAACAGTTTACCACCGCAAACTGAACAAGTATGGCATTTTCATCAAGCTATCGAGGAAGTAATCTTAATTATTGAAGGAGAGATAGAAATCCACTATTTAGATAATGATAAGAGAATGCGGCAAAGAGTTCAGCCAAATGATTTAATATTAGTTAAAGATAGTATTCATACATTGATTAATCGTAGTACGAAAGAATGTAAGTTTGTTGTTTTTAGATTAGTACTTGATGGTAAGAATAAACGTGATCTAATCAAGAATGACAAAAAGGTTGTAAATATGCTGTAGAATTGTTTCCAAAGAAACAATATAAGGAGGAAGAATATGTTTATTGATTTAACTTTAGAAGTTACTCCAAAACTAACTCAGGATGCTAAAGGAAATGAAAGTAAAGCTAATTTTGGGCATTTAGGCACTCATTTTGATGTGATGAACAAAGAGTTTCCATTATCTTATTTAGAAAGAAATGGAGTTATTTTTGATGTCCGAGGTATTGATGAAATTGAAGTGATTGATTTGGAAAAAATTAGATCTGGTGATTTTGTGATTTTTTATACAGGATTTTTAGAAAAGGCAGGATATGGTACTAAAGAATATTTTCAAGCCCACCCTCAATTATCAAATAATCTGATTGAAAAATTGTTAGATAAGAAAGTTAGTATTATTGGAATTGATTGTGCTGGGATTCGTCGCGGTAAAGAACATACGCCGATGGATCAATATTGTGCTGATCATAATGCATTTGTTGTTGAAAATTTAGATAATCTAGAAAGTTTATTAATGCAAAATGAGTTTACTATAAATACTTATCCGATGAAATTTAGTGAAATGACAGGCTTGCCATGTCGGGTAGTTGCCAAGGTAGATTAAAATGCAAGTGATTCTCGATTTATTTACTGAACTATACGAAAAACAAGATATATTATCAAAGCTAACCCAAAGCAGCAGTTTGCAAGGTTATGGTTATTCAGTAATTCATTGTCTTGATGCAATTGGAATTCTTGATGGGCCTAACATTACAAAAATAGCAGAACACCTAAAAATGACTCGTGGGGAATTAGTAAAATTATCAAAAAATTAGTTTCTAATAATTTAATAACAACATATCAAAATGATAATAATAAAAAAGAGATATATTTTAAACTTACAGTTGACAGAGAACATTTATTTTTAGAGCAGCAGGCACGACATCAAAAGTATATTGAACGTGATATAACTTTTTTAAAATGACAAGATGAGCAAAAAATGATAGTGGTTAAAGAATTTTTAACTGTAATAATTATTTAAACGATCAAATTGAAGAATTAAGCAAATAGCAGTATTGTTCAGAGGCGCTAGTTTTATTAACAAAATTAGTGCCTGTTTTATTAACTTAATAGATTGATTGTAAACGGATACAAAATATATTATAATACTTATGACAATACTTGTCATAAGTTAGGGGAGGTGCTCATAATGGATGAGTTCTTGCAGGGAATCAATGCATCGATTTATTTAAAATGGATATTAATGCAAAACAATCATTATAGTTTAAATATCAAAGTTGATGACAATGATAATAATACGATCATCATCAGTAATGAAATAGTAATTGGGAAAATAATTTATTATGGCAAGGGAATTTTTGAGGAAGAGTTAAATGATCGTCAAACAAAGGAAAAAATCTTTTATCTTCATTTTCAATTAACACATTTTAATCATGCAGTGGAGTTGTTTAAAGAAATGATTAATTGTGCATTAGAAGCAACTAATCGGCCGCAAATAAGAGTTTTATTATGCTGTAGCGGTGGTCTGACAACAACTTTATTTGCAAGTAAAATGCAAGAGCTGGCAAAATTGGAAAATCTATCATATGAGATTTTTGCAACAGGATATTCACGCTTATTTGAGATTGCTAATGATTATGATATTATTTTAATTGCACCGCAAGTTGCTTATATGCTGCCACAAGCTAAGCGACGTTTGCCAGATAAAGAGGTAGTAACGATACCAACACGCATTTTTGCAACAAATGATTATTCAGGAGCATTAAAAATCATTTATGATTGGTATCAAAACAAGGAGGAAAAATAACCTATGAATATCAGTAATACTAAAAATCTACGACAAATAAATCGGGATAAAGTCATGGATATTTTTATGGAGCAAGAAACTTGTACTAAAAATCAATTAGCTTTAGCGACTGGGCTAAGTTTAGCTACAATTACAAATATTTTAAAGGAATTGCTGGCAAGTAATGAAGTATTAAAAGATGGTGAGTTAGAATCGACGGGAGGAAGAAAGAGTGTTGTTTATTCTTTGAATAGCGATTATTCTCGGATGCTAACGATTTCGGTTAATAAAGAATACCGGCGGGTACACTTGATTTATCGGGTTTATAATCTGGCAGATGAAATAGTTTTTAGTGATGAAGTAATCAAAAAGGAAGTTAAAGTTAATGATATTTATGATATTATTAACATCGTTTTAGCTAAGTTTGATAATATAAAAGTTATTGGAATAAGTATGCCAGGGATTATTAATGATGGGCGAGTTACTTCAACTGGATTAACAAATTTTAATGATATTGATTTATATTCATTACTAACCAATAAATATAGTCAAGTGATCATATTGGGTAATGATGTAAATACAGCAGTAATTGGTTTTTATCTAGCAGAAAAAAATTATGAAAATGTCTGTCTGTTATTTCAACCAGGTGAAGGGTATGGTGGTGTTGGAACAGTAATTAACGGTCAACTTGTAACAGGTAAAACTAATTGTGCTGGTGAGATACAATATTTACCCTTGAGTCAAGATGATCAATTGAAATTGCTTCAGTCTCCCCACGGAACGATTGAATTGTTGAGTAAGATTGTAATTTGTTTAACCGCGATCGTAAATCCCGAAATCGTAGCTATTAGTTGTACTAATCTTGAGCGTGCTAGTGATTTAGATGAAACATTGAAACAGATGGTTCCGGCTAAATATCTTCCTAAGATAAAAAAAGTAACTAATTTAAGTGAGTATATTTTAATTGGTTTACAACTGATTTGTAAAGATTCTTTAAAAACAAATCTTGTCATAAAAAAACAATCGATTATTTAAGCATCTATAATAAAAGATGCTTTTCTTGTTAATAATTTAATTGGTGATAAGATGTCAGAAAAAGATATACAATTATTGGTCATGTGTTTAAAGGAATATATTAAAAATATTGATGGTGAAAGGTTTAAACAACTATTTTTAGGTTATGCTGAATACATGGCACGAAATTATGGGCAGGATTGTTTGATTGATGAATATGATTTAATGATGGAACAAGTAGAAAAATTTGTTGATGAGCAGCATTTGGATATAAATTTATTACCTCCATACAAGCGGGATGTTTTTTATCGATTCATTAAAAATCATTATTCAAAACAAGATATCTTAAGTTTATATTATTTTAATGATGAGATTGGTGCTTTAGAATGTTTTATTGATATGATTGATAGTAAGTATCAATAAAAGCCTTGTATTATCAAATAAATTTGATATGATTATATAGAAACGAGGTGGAAGGATGTATAAATTTTCTTGCTAAAATTTAATAACAGTATACTTTGAGTTACTGTTTTTGTGCGCGAGAAAATATATCCTTTTAACTAAATCCGATTCTAAGATTCTATTTAAGCTACGAGTGTATATTTTCTTGTAGCTTTTTATATTGTTAGGAGGAATGGAAATGGGTTTATTAGACGTAAAGAATTTATCGTTTAAATATGATAATCAGATTGAAAAGGTATTTGATAATGTTAGTTTTCAAATTGATACAAATTGGAAACTTGGATTGATTGGTCGAAATGGTAAAGGGAAGACTACGTTGTTAGAATTATTGATGTCTAAATATGAATATCGGGGCTATATTACCCCTAATTATATCTTTGACTATTTTCCGTATCATATTGAAAATGAAAATATTAGGACTTTAAAAATTGTTGAGAATATTCTTGGTGAATTTGAATTATGGGAAGTACAAAGAGAATTATCATTACTTGATGTGGAAAATGAGGTTTTAGAACAAAATTTCGCTACCTTATCAAAAGGACAACAAACTAAAGTATTATTGGCCATTCTTTTTTGCAAGCCTCATGATTTTATTTTAATTGATGAACCAACAAATCATTTGGATTATCACGGTCGACTTTTACTAAGTAAATATTTGAAACGAAAGAAAAGTTTTATATTGGTAAGCCATGATCGTGATTTTTTAGATCGTTGTATAGATCATGTCTTAGCTATAAATCGTAATAGTATCGAAGTGATAAAAGGGAATTTTTCCCTTTGGTATGATTTGAAAATGAATAATGATAAGAGGGAAATAGAAAAGAATGAGCAGTTAAAAAAAGATATTGGGCGTTTGAAAAAGGCAGCTCGTCAAAATGAAGATTGGTCAAATAAAGTGGAAGCTACTAAAAGTGTAAAGGTTGCTGGTTTAAAACCAGATAAAGGTTATGTTGGTCATAAAGCAGCTAAAATGATGCAACGCTCTAAAAATATTGAACGACGTCAAAGTAAAGCAATCGAAGAAAAAAGTGATTTATTAAAAAATATTGAAACAATCGAAAAATTAAAGATCTTTCCACTTGAATACTCAAAACAGCAACTATGTTATTTTAATCATGTTACGATTAGTTATGATAAACATATTATTGTTGAAAATTTAAGTTTTGATATTAATCAGGGAGATCGACTTAATCTTGTTGGAAAAAATGGTTCAGGGAAGACAAGTATAATTAAAATTATTATGAAAGAAAGTAATAATTATCAAGGAAAGGTAAATATTGGAAATAATCTAAAAATAGCGTATCTAAGTCAAGATGATAGTCATTTAAAAGGAAAGCTGGATGATTATGCAAATAGTCTTGATATTGATTTAAGTTTGTTTAAAGCTATTTTAAGAAAATTAGATTTTTCTCGCGAACTATTTACTCAGGAGATTAGTACTTATAGTAAAGGTCAAAAGAAAAAAGTAATGTTAGCGGGAGTGTTATGCCAAGAAGCTCATTTATTTATTTTAGATGAACCATTAAATTATTTAGATATTTTTACGCGAATGCAGGTTCAGGAATTATTGCTAATATTTAAACCGACAGTATTATTTGTTGAACATGATAAATATTTTTGTGATCAAATTAAAACTAAAACGCTTAACTTATAAAGAAGGTCAAGTGAGTTAGAATATGAGAAGAAAACAAAAGTAATAATGATAATTAAAGACTATGTAAATCTTGAAGCAACCCCTTTTAGTTGGCTATGTCGAGCTTTTAGGGGCGCTTCATTTTATATGGTCTTTAACAATTATTTAGGATAAGTCATACCTTCATGGTAATAGACATAACGATCTCGTCCATTGTGTTTAGCATTATATAGAGCAATATCAACTTTATTATATAATTCAGTAAAAGATATCTCTGGTCGATTATCGATATGAATTCCCATAGAAATACTAATTTCTTTAGGATAGTTATTGGCAGTGACATATTCATGAATTTTTTTAATTAAAGCATCTGCCTTTTCGCGGACGATCTCTTTATCATATATATCTTTGATAAAGATTAAAAATTCATCACCACCAATTCTTCCAATTAAATCACTTGCTCGAAAGAAACACTTAATTATTTTTACAATTTCAATTAGAAAACGATCACCGATGATATGACCATAAGTATCATTGATTTTTTTAAAATAATCAATGTCAATTAAGATACAAGCATAGGAAAGATTATTTTTTAAGATATGACAATATTCTTGAATCGCGCTAGTAATATATAAACGGTTATATGTTCCGGTTAGGGGATCTGTTATTGACTGGTGTTTTAATCGTAATTCTGAGGAAATATCAACAACTTTGCCGACAACTTTAGTTAATTTATTATCATTATCAAATATCCGTCGAAAAGTTAGACGGTACCAAGTATAACTTTGTGGTGCGATTGCAAAACGATATTCCAATTTATATAATTCATTAGAAACTTGATTTGATAAAATTATCTTCAAATCCTTTTTAAAGCGTTCGATATCACCATGATATAAATGAGTATTTTTTAAATCAACTGTCAAAAAATTAGTCAATATATTTTTGACTGGAGTATCAGCTTGTAGCTGTTGGTATACTAGTGAATTATTTTCAACATCATATTCAAAAATAATATCATCAGATAACTGAGATACAATTTCATAGCGTTCTTGATCAATTTTTAAACGATTGACCATTTCTTTAAGTTCAGAGATATCAGTAATGATACTATTTATTACTACTTGACCGTTTTCATCTGTAACTTTACGTCCGCTATCCATTACCCATAATAAACTTCCGTCTTTTTTTCGAATCCGATATTCTGTTTTGTATTCTGGTCCGATGGCAAAACATCGTTTACAATCTGCTAAAGCAGCAGGTAAATCAGGTGGATAGACTGCGCCAACAGCAGTACCATGACTCATTTCCATGAATTCATCATAAGTATAACCAAGCATTTTACAGAGCTCTTCATTAACATAAAAGTAAGTATAAAATTCATCATCAAGACTACCTTTCATTCCCCCGGCGGTTGTTCTGATAATCATTTCAATTTGTTCATTTTTTTTCTTTAAAGCTTGTTGTAACTCTTTATATCCGAGTTTAGCAATTTCATTGGTATAGAATTCTTCTTGACTAATTGCATCATTGGGGGTCGAGGCATGAACATGAATAATTTTAAGTGTAGTATTAAATTGTTTTAAAACAATCGTTACCCGTTGATCCATATCAAAAAGGGCTCCTTTGCTTTCGATATGTAAATGATAATTACAATAAACGATTCCAATATTATCGTCGTTGTAGATAACATAACAATCTTGAAAGGTAATTTCAGGAACATAACCCTCGTTACACCCCTCTTTAAAGTATTGATCAAATTGTTTAAGGTTGTTTGCCATAGTATTATTACTAGCCCCTAGCCATGAGCCTTCTGGAGCAAACATATTCTTGACTTGATCAAAATTTCTGCTAGTGAAATATGTATTGATAAATTTTTGAGCAGTTAGAGTTAAAAAGTCGTCTTTGATCATTGTTTGCACCCCCTTACGTTTAGTTTAATAGTAACACTTATTATTAGTAATGTTAATAAGAAGATTTCAAATAAAAAAAGAATTGTGGTTTACTCAGCCACAATTCTTTTGATTTTCGAAACGTTTTCAACAACTTTTTAATTTCACTTTTCATCTACGCATCTTCTATTACTTTGCCTTATATTATCATGTTGTTTTAACGTTTCTTTAAAAGGCTCCTGTTCTAATTTTTTATTATTATGTTTTTTTAGAACTCTTCCTTTTATCTACTTCAAATATATACCTAAAAAGATGATTTTTCAAGCATCTTTCAAATGTTGTTGTTTTTATTTATTTTTATATAATTTATAGTATAATTAAATTTAAGGGGTGAAAAAAGTATTGAATATATCAATGCTTTTTTTGTTGATGGAATGATGCGGTTGAATAAGTCAATTCAATAAAGTACAATTAAGGTATTAAAGGGAGGAAGTCGATATAATGAAAAGATTGAGTAAAATTTTATTAGTATTTTTGATGGTTTTAGGTCTTACTGCGTGTAGTGGTGGGAGTAAAGAGAATGAGCCGGCAAAAATTTAAATGGGAAAAGAAAATAAGTTTGATGATTTAGTTTCATATAAAATTGAAACGATTAGTAGACCACAGCAAATTACCCCTGATGTAATTGGAAGTTTTTATACATACTATAAACCATCTAAGTCAACAAATGTATTAATTGATGTGACTATGTATATGACTAATCTACAAAAAAAGGAAATGAAGCTATCTAGTACGTTGAAGGGAACATTTGTTATTGATAAAACTGATTATGTCGCTTCAACAGCAATGGTAAGTGAAGATGGAAAAACAATTAGTCAAGGTGGAAGTTTAGCTGCTGAGGGGACTAATAAAGTGCATTTTTATGCCGAAGTTAAACCAAGTTTGTTAAAAAATAATATAGAATTTAAGCTTACTACTGTTGATGAAGAAAATCCTAAAGAAGCGAATATGAGTTTTAAATTAACGGATATTGCTAAAAATTATGAAAGTAAGAATTTAAATGATACGATTGTATTAGATGGTCGCGGTGAAATTGCTTTACAAGCAGTAAATATTACAAAAAAGCTGGAGCCTGCTAATCCGGTTGGTTTATATACTTATTATCAAGTTCAAAATGATGGAAATAGTTTTGTTGTTTTGACTACTTCGATAAAAAATATTTCAGAAAGTGACATCACAGCATCTAATATTGCTGTAGCTAAATTGGTTGATAAAGATAGTAATGAATATCCAGCAAATTCATTTTATGAAAAAGATGATCGTAGTAATTTAGCTAGTGCCAGCACTACTGTATTGACTCCGGGTCAAAGTGGGATGATTCATTTTGTTTTTGAAGTTAGTGATGCTGTTGCAAATGGGGAGAAATCAGTTAGAATCACATATAATGGAAAAGTATTTATTGTTAATCTTTAAGATCTAGTATTGCTAGATCTTTTTTTGTGAAAAGTCACGCTTTTTTGTGAAGAATACCTAAGTATATGGTCTTTGCACGATTAGCTTTGAAAGTATTGTGAGACCTTAAAGCAAGTGCTAAAGTAAAGTCATAGAAAGAAGGTATTTGAGATGAAAAAATATAATGTAGTAATTGTTGGTGGTGGTAGTCACCGAAATCCAGATTTAATGGCCATGCTTGCAAGTAAAAAAGATGTATTTCCTTTAAAGCGAGTAGTTCTATATGATAATGAAGCTGAACGGCAAGAAATCATGGGACAATATGGTGAAATTTTAATGAGGGAATATTATCCTGAATTGGAAGAATTTATTTACACTACTGATCCTGATGTTGCTTTTAAAGATGTAGATTTTGCTTTAATGCAAATTAGAGCGGGACGTTTGCCAATGCGTGAAAAGGATGAAAAAATCCCATTAGTACATGGATGTGTTGGTCAGGAAACATGTGGGGCAGGTGGTTTTGCCTATGGATTACGCAGTGTCCCTGCAATTATTGAGTTAGTTAAACAAATTCGTAAACATTCTCCAGAAGCATGGATTTTAAATTATTCAAATCCAGCAGCAATTGTAGCGGAAGCAACAAAACGAATTTTCCCTGATGATTATCGTATCTTAAACATTTGTGATATGCCAATTGCAATTATGGATGCTTATGCAAAATTATTAGGATGTCAACGTAAAGATTTTGAACCACGATATTTTGGACTAAACCATTTTGGATGGTTTACTCATTTATATGATAAGAAGACGGGAGCAGATTTAATGCCTTCTGTTCGGGAGCAACTAATGGCTGGAGAAATTTTTAAAAAAGGTTCAGAAGATGAACATGTTCGCGAAAAATCATGGGTAGATACTTATAATTTTATGTCAACAATGGTCAAGGATTTTCCTGAGTATTTACCAAATACATATTTAAAATATTATTTATATCCTCGTCATGTTGTTGAAGAATCAGATCCTAATTACACTCGTGCAAATGAAGTAATGGATGGTAAAGAAAAAGATACTTATAATATGATGAAAGAAGTAATTAAACTAGGCGCTTTAAAGGGAACTAAATATGAATTAGATCCTAATCGCGGTGTTCATGCTACTTACATTGTTGATTTAGCAACATCAATAGCTAATAATACAAACGATATTTTCTTAATTATTACTAAAAATAGAGGATGTATTCCAAATTTAGATAGTGAGATGATGGTAGAAGTAGCTTGTCGGGTTGGGGCAAATGGTGTTGAACCACTAGCTATGGATCCAGTAGATACTTTCTATAAAGGATTATTAGAAAATCAATATGCATATGAAAAATTAACAGTTGATGGATTCTTAGAATGTAATAAATTGAAATTATTACAGGCGTTAGTATTAAATCGTACAGTAGTTGATACGGATTTAGCTAAAGTGATTCTAGATGACCTAATTGAAGCTAATAAAGCATTTTGGCCTGAATTCAAATAATAACACTCCCTTACTATATCTCTTTATTTGAATTTTGTTGTAGTAATAGCGAAGTTTTTAACTTCGCTATTTTATCATTTATTGCAAAAAATTTTTTTGTTATACTTAAATAATAAAGGACGGATGAAAAGATGCAATTAAACGAATTAGTAAATCTTCATTTTGATGATTTGAATGAAAGTGATTTATATATATGGAATTATATTAATAATCATCGTGAAGTATGCACAAAAATCACAATTGAAGATTTAGGAAAAAAATGTAATGTTTCAAGGACAACGATATTACGTTTTTCTAAAAAAATTGGGTTAGAGGGATTTGCAGAGCTAAAATATTACTTGCGCAATGAACAGACCCTTGCCGATGTAGGATTAGGCAAGACAGTAAATATTTATGCATTATTTGAAAATCACGCTAAAATGATTAGAGAATTACAAAATCGTGATTACAATACCTGTTGTCGTATGATTGATCATGCTAAACGTATTTTTGTAGTTTCTAGTGGGACGATTCAAAGATCAGTGGCAAAAGAATTGTCGCGCCAATTTTTGAAATTAGGAATTATTATGACATTAGTTAATGGTGATAGTGAAATTAATATGTTAGCACGAGCAATCACTGCGGATGATTTATTGATTATTATTTCTTTGACGGGAGAAAGTGAATCGGTAATTAGAATTGCTAAGGTGGCCAAGACAGTAGGAAGCAAAACAATCTCGATTACTAGGATAAATGCTAACAGTTTATCTTTGCTGGCTGATGAACCAATTTATATCTTTTTTGGTGATTTTCCTATTGTTTTCGAAACAGCATATACTTCACCAACAATGTTTTTTGCATTAACGGAATTATTGTTTGCAAATTACCATAACTATCAACAAAAAAAGTTATTTCAACAAGGAAATCAAAATTATGCTGAATAACTAAAAAACCTGCGCTTAGTGGTACAATCTTGTATTTAGAGCTGATGAAACTTAATTATTTCATTGCCCCTTTGAAAAGATTGATCATTGATGCGGAGGTTTTTATTTACTTGACTCTCGTTCTACTAAGACAACAGGAACAATTGTATCGATCGAACCAATGTCTTTTCCTTGAATCATATTCAATAGAACTTCACAGCCCTTTTCAGCAAGCATCTTTGGATTCCTTTCAATTGTTGAAATTGAGGGGGTAGGTAACCGTGAATATAAAGTATTATCAAATCCGATTAATTTGACTTGTTCGGGAACTTTAAGATTTGCTCGTTTTAGTGCATACAAGGCTCCTAAGGCAGCTAAATCACTAGAAGCAAAAATACCATCAATCCTGCGCTGTGTTTTTAAAAAGTCTGTTATTAATATTTCAGCTTCAATTTGGCTTGGTTCTTTTCCTTGAGTTTGTAAGATATAATTTTTATCAAGTGGAATACCGTAAGTATCTAAAGCTTTTTTATATCCTAAATAACGCTCTTTTTTCTCATAATCAGCGGTGAAACTAGAAATAAAAACAATATCTCTACAGCCTTTTTTGATCAAATGTTCAGTGGCTAAAAAAGCTGCATGAATATCATCACTAGAAATTCGAGGAATAGTTTTATTATTTTCAGGATAGCGATCTATACATACAATGGGAATGTCATTATAAATGATGTCTTCTGTTAATTTATTTAAACCACTGATACAAATAATGCCGTCGACACACTTGCTTGCTAAACTTTTAAAATAATCTTTTTCTTTTTGAACATTATTTGCACTATTACAAATAAAAACAGAGTAGTTATGTTTTGCTGAATAATTTTCAATATGTAATGCTAGAGTCGCAAAAAAATCATTGCTGATGTCTGGAACGATTAAACCAATCGTCTGTGATTTCGATTCTCTAAGACTTTTGGCATTCATATTAGAAACATAGCCATATGATTTAGCTAAAGCATTAATTTTTTCTTCTGTTTCTTTTGAATATCCGCCTTTATTATTTAATACTCTGGAAACAGTTGCAATGCTAACTCCAGAAATTGCAGCAATATCTTTAATTGATAGTTTTTTTTTATGATTATCCATGTTATCTCCTTGCTTGTTAAGATTATATAAATTATACATGAATAGGCTATGAATGTAAATATTAGCAGGTTTTATTAATTTTTACGTAAACGTTTACGTAAAAATGTTGACATTTACCTATTTGTATGGTATTTTTAATCTAGGTAAACGTTTACGTAAAGTGATGGCGCCGTTATTTTTTTACCAGTTAGGTTAAACGTTTACGCAAATAAATGCAAGAAAATTGCATCTAAACTATAAGAGAGGAAAATAGTAGAATAGAGATCATTCTGGCTAAGGAAAGGGTTTATGGATTTTAATAAGATGGCAGCTCAAATTATTGAGCATATCGGTGGTAAAGCAAATATTGCTTCTTTAACTCATTGTGCAACACGGTTAAGATTTAAATTAAAAGATCAAGGAAAAGCTTCAAAAGACAAAGTTGTTAAAATTGAGGGAGTTATTAATGTAGTAGAGAGCGGGGGACAATTCCAGGTTATAATCGGTAATGAGGTTGCCCAAGCTTTTGATGCAATCGAAGCATTGACAGGGATTTCAGGAAAAGAAATTGATGTAGTGGAAAAAGATGATTTAAAGGTAAAAGGAAAATTTATTGATCAAGTAATTGAATTAGTTACAGGAATTTTTACTCCAATTTTACCGGCATTGATTGGAGCCGGGATGATTAGGGCTTTATTGATGTTTGCTACTAGCATTTTAGGAATGTCTGCTGAAAGTGGTTTATACATTGTTTTAAATGAAGTATATAATGCAGTATATTCGTTTTTACCAATTTATTTAGCTTATACGTCAGCTAAAAAATTTAAATGTAATCCATATATTGCAGTAGCAATTAGTTTGGCTTTAGTGAGTCCAACGATTCAAGGATTGGTTCAAGGTGAAACAGGGATGAAAATGTTTGGGTTTGATGTATTATTCCCAGCTCAAGGTTATGGTTCTTCTGTTGTTCCAATTATTGTAACAATATATTTCATGTCAAAATTAGAAAAATTGTGTACTAAATATATTCATGCAGTAGCTCGAAATGTTTTAACGCCATTAATTACTTTATTGATTACAGTGCCATTAATGTTTATGATCATTGGTCCAGTAACAAGTTATTTACAATCATTTATCGGTGAAGGCTATACATGGATCTATAATTTAAATCCAACTATTTGTGGAATTCTTTTAGGTGGATTATGGCAGGTATTAGTAGTTTTTGGTTTACATTGGGGAATTGTTCCACTTGGACAAATAAATTTAGCAATGTATGGAAGAAATACTATCAATGCCGTGACTGGTCCAAGTAACTGGGCACAAGCAGGTGCAGCTTTAGGTGTTGCTTTAAAATCAAAAAATTCACAAATTCGACAAAATGCAATGTCAGCAGCAGTAACTGGATTCTTCTCAATTACAGAACCGGCTATTTACGGGGTCAATTTGAAATATAAAAAGCCTTTCTATATTGCAGTTGGATGTGCAGCAGTTTCTGGTGGGATTGCTGGATTTGTTAATGCTGCAGCTTTAGCGGGGGGACCAGTTGGAGTTTTATCATTCCCATTATTTTTTGGTGAAGGATTTGTAGGATTTTGTATTGCAATGGTATTTGCATTTGTCGCTTCAGCTGTTTTGACTTATCTATTTGGATACGATCGCAGTAATGATTAAGAAACATTTAGGGGAGAAAAAATATGAAAAAACTATTATGTCCATCAATGATGTGTGCTAATTTTGGTAATCTTGAAAATGAAATAAGAAAATTAGAGGAAAGTGGAATTGATATTTTTCACCTTGATGTAATGGATGGGAGTTTTGTTCCAAATTTTGGAATGGGACTGCAAGATATTGAATATATTTGCAAAACAGCAAATAAACCTTGTGATGTTCATCTGATGGTAGTAAATCCTGGGGCATATGTAAAAAAATTTGCACAATTAGGGGTAAAGATTATATATGTCCATCCTGAAAGTGATGTGCATATAACTAGAACTTTGCAAATGATCAAAGATGCTGGAGCGCAAGCTGGAATCGTAGTAAATCCTGGGACATCTTATGAAAGTGTAAAAGAAACATTATCGCTTGTCGATTATGTGATGGTAATGAGTGTTAATCCAGGTTTTGCTGGTCAAAAGTATTTAAATTTTGTTGATGATAAATTTAAACAATTTTGTGCCAAAAAAGAAGAATTTGGCTATAAAGTGATGATTGATGGGGCATGTTCGCCGGAGCGGATTGCTATGCTGTCAAGTATTGGGGTAGAAGGTTTTATCTTAGGAACGAGTGCTTTATTTGGTAAAGAGAAGAGTTATCAAGAAATAATTAAAGAATTGAGAGGACTATAAAATGAGCGATGTAATTAGACTAATTAGTGCTTCAGGCAGTGATTTTGAAAAAATGACACCGATGGAATTGAAAGAATCAATTTTTAAATCAGAAGGGCGGGTAATCATGGGACAGCATTTATTATTTGCTGGTGAAGGATTAGTTAGAGGAATAACTAATTCTGAGGTGATGTTTGCTTTTGGTGCTGATATGGTTATGCTTAATACAATGGATTTAGATAATATGGAAAATAATAAAGGACTTCAAGGATTATCTTACCAAACCTTAAGGCAACGTTGTAAAAGGCCACTTGGGATTTATTTAGGTTGTCCCAAAGCGGGATTTGAAGACGGTGGTAAAAAAGCTTTATATCGCCGTGAAGGAATGCTTTGTACACCTGAACATGTTCAAAAATGTGTTGACATGGGAGTTGATTTTATTGTTTTGGGTGGTAATCCTGGTAGTGGAACTTCAATTAATGACGTAATTGCTTGTACTAAATGGATCAAGGAAAAGTATGGTGATCAATTATTCGTCTTTGCTGGAAAATGGGAAGATGGTATAAACGAAAAGGTGCTCGGAGATCCTCTGGCTAATCGAGATGCTAAAGAGATAATTAAAGAATTGATTGATGCGGGAGCTGATTGTATTGATTTACCAGCCCCAGGAAGTAGAGCAGGCATCAGTGTCACGATGATTCGGGAACTAGTTGAATACATTCATAGTTATAAACCAGGCACTCTGGCAATGAGCTTTTTGAATAGTTCAGTTGAAGGGGCTGACCCAGATACGGTACGCTTGATTGCGTTAAAGATGAAAGAAACTGGTGCTGATATTCATGCTATTGGTGATGGTGGCTTTTCGGGATGTACTTCACCAGAGAATATTCACCAATTGAGTATTTCAATTAAAGGGCGACCTTATACATATTTTAGAATGGCAAGTGTTAATAAATAGGTGAAAATAATGGGATTATTTAATAAATGGAAGAAAAAAGTAGAAGTTGAACCATATCGTATTAGTGCACCAGTAGCTGGAAAAGTAATTGATATCAAAGATACAAATGATCAAGTATTTAATAGTGAAGCATTGGGAAAAGGAGTAGGCATCATAGCATCAGAGAAACAAATAACTGCCCCAATCGGTGGTCAAATTGTAAGTTTTTTTCCTACAAAACATGCGGTTGGAATTAAGACGGATAAAGGTGTAGAATTATTGATTCATGTTGGAATTGATACTGTTGAATTAAACGGTAAACATTTTATCTCAATGAAGAAACAAGGTGATACGGTTGTACGTGGCGATATTTTACTAAAGGTTGATTTTGATGCAATTAGAGAAGCTGGTTACGATCCAACAGTCTTGATGGTAGTGACAAATACTGCTCAATATGCACAAATCAAATGTAATTTAGGAAATAAAAGTAATAATGATATTATTATTGAGATAGAGGAGTAGAAAATGAAAATTGGAATTGGAAATGATCATGTTGCAGTTGAATATAAAAATGTGATCAGAGAGTATATTGAAGCAAAATATGGCTATGAAG
>NZ_JAHOCB010000051.1:0-20601 GCF_019125875.1 Erysipelatoclostridium sp. MSK.23.31
AAATATAAGAAAACTGGAGCAGGATATATTTCCCCTCCAGTTTTAGTATAGAGCCGACTTGTGGAAAATCACAAGTCTTTTTATATATAATTTTTGCAATATAAACTTTTATAGTAAATTAGTTATGAATGGCACTTGATAAGAAGTAGATAATTAACATATTTTTCTTTTTTATTACATAGATTTATAGATTATAATATCTATATACGTCCGAATCAAAGAAAAAAAGGGATTAATTTGACGAATAAAGTTATTTTATGTATGATAGGTAAAACTGTTATAGTTGGGAGCAAGAATATGAAAGAAAAAATACTCAAATTTATTACATCGAAGTTTTTTGTCTTAGGAATTCAATTATTAGCTACGATTGCAGTAGTCTACTTTACATTCAAACTGGATTTAGTGCCGACTAAGTATTTAATTGCTGGAATTGTGGTATTAGCGTTGTTATTAGCAGGATTCTTTGGAATTATTTATAGTAGTGAACAAAAAATCAAAAAAGGATTATCGAGTAAACGAGGAATAGTTACTAAAATTATTAGTTTATTGACAAGTATCATTTTGATTGCTGGCTGTACTTATATTTCAAGAGGGAATAATTTTATTGAAAATGTTTCTAATGCCACTGGACAAGAATATGTTGTTTCAGTGATTTCATTAAAGAATGGTAAAATTACTAAATTAAAAGATCTTGATAGTTCCAAAAAAATTGGAGTATCTTATGAAAAGGATACTGTTACGATTGCTGAAGCCTTAAAAGATCTTGATACCGAGATTGGTGATCATGAATATACTAAGTATGATAATTATGCTTCACTTGCAGATGCTCTTTATGAGGGAAAAGTAGATGCAATTGTTGTTGGTGAACAATATCGAACGATGCTGCAGACAAATCATGAAGAATTTAATGATGTTACTAAGGTTTTAAAATCATATGCTTATGATGCGAAAATGGAAGTAACGACTAAACAAACAGATGTTACTGAAAATGCTTTTTCAATTTATGTTACAGGAATTGATGTTTATGGAAGTTTAAAAACAGTATCACGTAGTGATGTAAATTTAATTGTTACGGTAAATCCCAAAACAAAACAAATTTTGATGACAAGTATACCTCGTGATTGTCAAATTAACTTGCATAAAAATGGAAAAATGGATAAATTAACACATACTGGTATATATGGAACAAGTGAAACAATTAATACAATTCAAGATTTATTGGAAATGAAAATTAATTATTTTGCACGTACTAATTTTAGTGGTATGACTAATATTGTTGATGCTTTAGGCGGAATTACAGTTAATTCAAGTGAGGCTTTTGAAACTTTGCATGGTAATTATCAAATCAGTGAAGGTTTGAATGAGATGGATGGTGATAAAGCATTGTGTTTCGTTCGAGAAAGAAAAAGATTAAAACGTGGTGATTTTGCTCGTGGTGAAAATCAGCAAAAGGTTTTAAAGGCAATGCTTGATAAAGCTATGTCACCTAAGATTATTACTAATTTTAATAATATTTTAAGTGCAGTTGAAGGCTGCTTTGAAACAGATATGTCAGATAAAGAGATTAAGTCATTGATAAATATGCAATTAAATGATATGGCGGATTGGAAGATCATCAATGTTCAAATTGAAGGTGAGTATCAATTAATGGATGATACTTTTTCAATGAAAGGGACTAATAGTGATGTTATGATTCCTTTTGAATCACATATTGAAAGAGTACGAGAATTGATCAATAAAGTCGAAGAAGGTAAAGAAATTAAAGATAGTGAATTAAAAGGATTAACTCATTAAATAAGAGGAGCTCTTTCGAGCTCCTTTGTTGTTTTATTTTTTTATAATAATGGTATAATAAGAGTATTAAATTGGAGATAGAAGAAAATGGTTTTTAATCGAAAGTATTATAAATTATGTTTTATTATATATATGTTTATCAATACTTTAGCATTGGGCTATTTAGGTATTGAGACGAACTACCTGTTTGTGCCATTATTGATTTGGGCATTAGTAATAATTGTGCATGATATTTATAAAAAAAAGTTTAAATTAAAAAAGAATTACAGTTTGCTAATGATCGTTCAAGGACTGATTTTATTGCTTGCTACAGCGAGGAATGACTATAGTGATTTAAATTCCTATGTTATTGCAGTAATGCAATTAGTTATTTATTTATTGATTTTTAATAATCCTGTTTCAATGAGCAAAGATGATATTGAAGATGAAGTACGAATGATTATTCCACTAGTAAATGTATTAGTT
This sequence comes from Erysipelatoclostridium sp. MSK.23.31, assembly GCF_019125875.1. Classification (NCBI taxonomy): domain Bacteria; kingdom Bacillati; phylum Bacillota; class Erysipelotrichia; order Erysipelotrichales; family Coprobacillaceae; genus Thomasclavelia; species Erysipelatoclostridium sp. MSK.23.31. The sequence goes on from NZ_JAHOCB010000051.1 coordinate 2,260, forward strand.
GGTGGAGCTTCACTTATCTCTATTGGAATGTATTTAGTGCATTTTTCTAGTTTAGCTAACGGCTGGACTTTAGGAATGGTCGGGAATCGTTTGTTTGGAATTTATTTTAATAGTAATCCAGCTGCTTTTTTAGCGTGTATTACGATTGTTTTAGCGTTAGTCGCAGTAAGGCAGAAGTTTAAGGGAAAATACTGGTATCTTGCGAATATTGGGATTCAGCTGGTATATATTCTTTTAACAAGATGTCGTGCGGCATTAATTATTTTAGCAATCATTATCGTCATGGTTGGATATTATTTTTTAATACGTCGTAAGCCGTATAGTAATTTTAAGAGATTAGGGCTGGTAATTAGTCTAATTGTAGTTATTGCTGGTGCAAGTCTAGTAGGTCAGCGGGTAGTTGAGATTGTTCCACAGATGCAGGGAATTGCTTCTAAGGAGACAAGTCGTTTTCAAATGGATAAAGTTGTTAAGGCGGGACATTTATTAATTGCTGGGAATTGGCAAGATTTTAATCAAGGATTGACAATTATCGATGAGGTTTCTAATGGACGGGTATCATTAACTAAAGCTGCTTTAGAAATTTGGCATACGGAACCAGTTATTGGAATTGGAGCAAATAATTTTAAAAAAATAGGCAGTCAGGAAACAGATGCATTGGAGTATTGGGCAGTTCAAGTTGTTCATAGTCATAATGTTTTTTTAGAGGCGTTAGTAACTACTGGGGTAATTGGGTTTATATTATTTGTTGTATTTTTCTTTAAGACACTTTTAATGATTTTTAATGTTTTGAAAAAAAGTCACGGCAAAGAAATATACTTTATTGTTCAAATGTTCGCTATGATCGTTTTAAGTGAATTTATTGGTAGTTTATCTGATTATGGGGTATTCTATATTTATTCTTTATCAGCTACATTAGCATGGTGCTTTTTAGGGTATTTATACACATATCAAAATATTACAGAAATAAGTAATATTGATAAGATTTAAAGGCTATTTTGGTAGCCTTTTTTAATTGCGCAAGAATGGTGCAAGATGAAATTAACTAATGTGCTATGCTTAGAGCAGGGGAAGTAAATAAGAATGAACAATGAAGAGCAAATTAATAAAGTAATAGATTATATTGAAGAACATCTACAGGATGAAAATTTAACACTTACTACGATTGCACAGGAAATTGGCTACTTAAAATATCATTTGTATCGAATGTTTACTATGATTGCAGGAATTACAATTTATCAATAGCTTCAACGACGTCGTTTTAATGAGGCAGCGCGGATGCTTGTTTATGAGGATATTGCATTGATTAGTGGTTATGATACTCAACGTTCATTTTCTAAAAGTTTTAAAGCATTGTTTAAAATGAGTCCTAGCAGTTATCGAAAGCAACAAAAGTTATTGCTGGTGCAACTAAAATTAGAACTTAGGTCAGTTGGGTTCCAATTATTTAACTGATGAACATTGTACTGGCAGGCCGATGTTCTTTTTCTTTTGAATTATTTAATTGATAATATTGTAGATTATAAGGGGTAAAAATAAAAATTGTTTAAAAATAAAAGCATAAACGTTGACATCTTTCGACATTGGTATATAATGTTAGCAACCTAACAATAGGAGGGGAAATAGTGAAAGAAAAGCGGATCGGAATAGAAATTAGGATTCTTGCGAACTTGATTTGCCGGTGTTTAAATGAATTGGGTTTTAATGAAGAGCACAATGGTTTAACTGGACCTCAAGGGTTAGTTTTAGGGTATTTGTATGATCATCAAGATAAAGATATTTTTCAAAAAGATATCGAAGCAACTTTCAATATTCGCCGTTCAACAGCAACGGGTTTATTACAATGCTTAGAAGGTAATGGTTTTGTAAAACGGGTAAGTGTTGATTATGACGCACGATTAAAAAAGATCGTTCTCACGACCAAAGCACATGAGTTCAAAGAGTTATTAGAATCACATATTCAAAAAATGGAAGAAATTTTGGTTAAAGATTTAGAACCGCAAGAGGTCGATGACTTAATCAGAATAATTGGTAAGATTAAGAAAAATTTAGAGTAGGAGAACAAAATGGAAAAGAAGTATTACATGGGAATTGACGTTGGGTCAACTACGATAAAAATTTATATTACGGATCAGGATGATAATTGTATCTATTCAAAATATGAGCGACATTATTCTGATATCCAAGCAACAATTAAAACATTAATCAATGATGTTAAAGAACAATTTGGTAATTTAGAAGTAACGGCTGTGATGACAGGTTCAGGGGGGTTATCACTTTCTTCATGTCTAGATGTTAAATTTGTTCAAGAAGTAATTGCCTGCACAAAAACAATTGAAACTTATATTCCTGAATGTGATGTTGCAATTGAACTTGGTGGAGAGGATGCTAAAATAACTTATTTTCAAGGTTCACTGGAACAAAGAATGAATGGAACTTGTGCAGGGGGAACTGGAGCTTTTATTGACCAGATGGCATCATTACTTCAAACTGATGCTGGAGGATTGAATGAATTAGCGAAAAATTATCAAATGATTTATCCAATTGCTTCACGTTGTGGAGTATTTGCGAAAACTGATGTACAGCCTCTAATTAACGAAGGGGCAAACAAAGAGGATATTGCGATTTCAATTTTTCAAGCAGTAGTCAATCAGACGATCAGTGGTCTTGCCTGTGGTAAACCAATCCGTGGTAAAGTAGCTTTTTTAGGGGGGCCGTTATATTTTTTAGATCAATTAAGACAACGTTTTATTGAAACCTTAAATTTACAAGATGACGAAATTATTTTTCCTGATAATTCTCAACTGTTTGTTGCCATGGGAGCTACTCTATTAGCGAAAGAAGAAGAAAAGCCAACAACGATTGAAGCGTTGATTGAGAAATTAGATAATATTGATGAAACAATGCTTGCTAGCGAAGATACACTAGACCCACTATTTGCTGATGAAAATGATCGAAATGGGTTTAGACATCGTCATTATATTAATAAAGTTCGAAAAAATGATATTAAGGGGTATGTCGGGAATGTGTATTTAGGTTTAGATGTTGGTTCTACAACAACTAAAGCGGTATTGATCGATGATAATGATTCTTTATTATACTCTTTCTATGATTCAAATGAAGGTAATCCGCTAGATGTGGTAGTAAAAATAGTCAAAGATATTTATGATTTTATTCCTCCTAATGTTAAATTAGTTCGTAGTGGAGTCACTGGTTATGGTGAAGCATTAATCAAGGCGGCTCTTAAAGTTGATATGAGTGAAGTGGAAACGATGGCTCATTATAAGGCTGCTACTTATTTTAAAGAAGATGTAAGTTTCATTTTAGATATTGGTGGTCAAGATATGAAAGCAATCAAGATCAAGGATGGAATTATTCAAGATATTTTATTAAATGAGGCTTGTTCAAGTGGATGTGGTTCATTTATTGAGACTTTTGCTAAATCCTTAGGATACGAGGTGAGTGATTTTGCAAAGCTGGCATTAGAGTCAAAAGCGCCAATCGACTTAGGAAGTCGTTGTACTGTATTTATGAACTCAAAAGTAAAACAAGCCCAAAAAGAAGGGGCAAAAGTTGAAGATATTAGTGCTGGTTTATCATATTCAGTAATCAAAAATGCTCTATATAAAGTAATTAAATTAAGAAGTAAAGAAGAACTAGGGGACAGTATTTTAGTCCAGGGGGGAACTTTTTATAATGAGGCAGTATTAAGAGCGTTCGAAAAAGAAGCTGGTGTTAATGCCATTCGTCCAGATATTGCAGGATTGATGGGAGCTTTTGGGATTGCCCGTTTAGCCCGAGAAAGTTACCAAGGAGAACCGACAACCTTATTAACTAAGGATGAATTAGAAAATTTCACTTGTCAAAGTGAAATTAGATATTGTGAAAAATGTACTAACCACTGTATGTTGACCGTATCTACATTTAATGATAATAGTGAGTATATTAGTGGTAACCGTTGTGAACGTGGAGCCAATATACCAGTTTCATCAAAGAAATTACCAAATTTATTTGATTACAAATATCGTCGTGTCTTTAACTATCGTTCACTAACTGAAGATCAGGCTGTGCGTGGGACTGTGGGAATTCCTCGAGTATTGAATATGTATGAAAATTATCCGTTTTGGCATACTTTCTTTACTAAATTAGGATTTAGAGTAATTCTTTCTCCTCGCTCATCTAAAGCAATTTATGAAAAGGGCATTGAATCAATTCCATCAGAAAGTGTTTGTTACCCAGCTAAATTAGCACATGGGCATATTGAAGCTTTGATTGAGAAAGGTATAAAATATATTTTCTATCCAAGTCTAGCTTATGAACGTAAAGAATTTGATAATGCTAATAATCATTATAATTGTCCGGTCGTTACTTCATATCCAGAAGTAATTCGTAATAATGTTGATAATCTGGAGAATCGCAGTATTATCTATCGAAATCCATTTATGGACCTAAGCAATCGAAAAACTTTATTCAATAACTTAAAGGATGAATTGCGGGCATTTAATGTTAACGACAAAGAATTATTGAGTGCAATTAATGATGCTTATGATGAATTAGCTAAATGTCGGCAAGATATTCAAGATCAAGGAGAAATGGTTTTACAATATCTTAAAGATAATAAGATGACAGGAATTGTTTTATCTGGACGTCCATATCATGTTGATCCGGAAATCAACCATGGATTAGCTGATTTGATTACAGCTGAGGGCATGGCAGTTCTTAGTGAAGATAGTGTTTGCCACTTAGATAAGGATTTAGATCAATTGCGAGTAGTCGATCAATGGACATATCACTCAAGATTGTATCGGGCTGCTTCATTTGTAGCAACTCAGCCTAATTTAGAGTTGATTCAATTGACTTCATTTGGTTGTGGGCTAGATGCTGTGACTAGTGATCAAGTTGCTGATATTTTAAAAGCTCGTCATAAAATCTATACTTTGATTAAAATTGATGAGGGGAGCAATCTTGGGGCAATTAGAATCCGAATTCGTTCATTAAAAGCAACGATTGAAAAACAAGCTAAAAACAAAAAACAGCTCTATCCAAAATATCAGCCCTTAAAAGTACCTTTTACTAAAGAGATGCGTGATCAAGGTTATACTATTTTATGCCCGCAGATGTCACCTTTACATTTCCAATTTGTAGAGACAGCAATGCAGGAGTCTGGTTATAATTTAGTGGTTTTACCATCAGTTGATAAAGGGGCAGTTGATGCTGGTTTAAAATATGTTAATAATGATGCTTGTTATCCAAGTATTTTAGTTACGGGTCAAATTATGGAAGCTTTATTGAGTGGTAAGTATGATTTAGAAAAGACTGCTGTAATTATATCGCAAACTGGCGGAGGATGCCGTGCTACTAATTATATCGCCTTTATCCGTAAAGCATTGCAAGATGCAGGAATGCCTCAAGTACCTGTTATTTCTGCCAATCTTCAAGGTTTGGAAAATAATCCTGGATTTAAATTAACTTTGCCACTAATTAAAAAGGTAGTAATTGGGGCAATGTACGGTGATATTTTCATGCGAGTATTATATCGAGTTCGACCTTATGAAGTAATTCCAGGAAGTGCAAATGATTTATATCAATCATGGGTTGAACGATGTCAAGAAAATGTAAAAAATGGAAGTATTAAACAATTTAGAAAAAATGTTTATCAAATTGTTAAAGAATTTGATGAATTACCACTATTAGATATAAAAAAACCACGGGTTGGTTTAGTTGGTGAAATCTTAGTAAAATTTCATCCAACTGCAAATAATGAAATTGTAGAAATAATTGAACGTGAAGGTGGCGAAGCAGTAATGCCTGATTTAATAGATTTCTTCCAATATTGTTTCTATAATACTGATTTTGAAAATGAACATTTTCATGCTTCTAAAAATTCTGCACGAATTTGTAATTTAGCAATTAAGTTTGTTGATTTACTTCGTCATGATATGATCAAAGCTTTAAAGAAATCTAATCGTTTTGATCCTCCTGCATCAATCCAACATTTAGCTAAAAAAGCTAGTTCGATTGTTTCGATTGGAAATCAGACGGGAGAAGGATGGTTCTTAACGGGTGAGATGATTGAACTAATTGAATCAGGAGCTCCTAATATTGTTTGTATGCAGCCATTCGGATGTTTGCCAAACCATGTTACGGGTAAAGGGGCAATTAAAGCTTTACGCAAAGCTTATCCTGAAAGTAATATCGTGGCAATAGACTATGATCCTGGTGCAAGTGAGGTTAATCAATTAAATCGTATTAAATTAATGCTTTCAACTGCATTTAAGAACATGAATAAAAAACCAGAGTAATCTGGTTTTTTTTTGTACTATTTTACGTATATACGGATATTGTACACAAATACACTTGATTCGTTGACATTGATAACTTTATTTTCTAAAATACATATATAAGAACTAAGTTCGTATATATGAAAGGAGAAGGAAAATGAAAATTTCAGATTCGTTAACTGAAAAATTATTAGTTGTAGCAAGCAAGATTAGTAATCAAAAACATATGTATGCAATTAAAACAGCTTTTACAACACTGATGCCGGTAATTATTACTGGAGCTTTTTGTACGTTGATTGTTAATGTAGTTTGTTCGACGGAAACAACAGGGATTAGTTTAGCAAAGGTGCAAGGGTTTTCTTGGTTGGAAATGTTCACTGATCTATTTAATGCAGCAAATTATGCTACTTTAAATTTCTTTACAATTGCAGCTGTCGTTTTAATTGGATTAGAGCTGGGAGTTAAAAATGGAATAAAAGGGTTTATGACGGGAATAGTAGCGGTTTGTAGTTTTGTTGCATGCTTAAGTACAAATATTGTAGCTACAGTAGGAGAAGAGTCAATTACGGTTGCTGGAATTGCCAAAGATTATACGGCTTCTAAAGGATTGTTTTTGGGAATGATTATTGCACTGCTTTCGGTAGAACTATTTACAAAATTATGTAAAAGTAAATATTTGAAGATTAATATGCCAGATTCAGTACCTTCAAATGTAACAAGCAGTTTTAATAACTTATTTCCATTTGCATTGACAATTATTATTTTTGCAGCGATTAACTATACAGTGGTTCAATTAGCGGGACTAAGTTTATATGATATCATCTATACTTTTATTCAAAAACCATTGCAGGCAGTAGTACAAGGGTTACCAGGAGTCTTATTGTTAATGTTAGTAGCACAAATTTTCTGGTGTGTAGGTATTCATGGTAATCAAATTATTAAACCAGTAAGGGACCCGTTATTGAATGCAGCAATTTTAGCTAATACGGATATTGTTGCAAATCCGAACTATAATCCGGCTGATCTTAATATTATTTCTATGTCGTTTTGGGATACTTATGGTAATATTGGTGGTTCAGGTTGTGTTGTTGGTTTGTTGATTGCATGTTTAGTCTTCTCAAAACGTGAAGATTATAAACAAGTAGCTAAGTTGTCTATTGCTCCAAATATTTTCAATATTTCTGAAACTTTGCATTTTGGTTTACCAATTATGCTTAATCCATTATTGATGATTCCTTTTATTATTACCCCATTAGCAACAATGGCATTTGGATATTTCATGACGATTATTGGATTCTCAGATATATTAGTATATGCTTTCCCTTGGACAACCCCGCCATTTATTAATGCCTGGATAGCTTCAGGTGGCAGTATTGGAACAGTAATTACCCAAGCACTATGTATTGTTATTTCCATTGCTATTTATACTCCATTTGTTATTATCGCTAATAAACAAAAGGATATTGTTTCACAATAGAAGGCTGAAGCCGCATTAGCGGCTTTTCGTACATACATTAGAGAAGGAAAATTAAATGAAACTTAATCGTACAGCCTTAAGAACAATTAAAATTCTTGAATATATAGCTAATCAAAAAGATGGATGTACTTTGTTAGAAATAACAGAAGCTTTAGATATACCTAAATCAAGTGCTTTTGATATTGTTAAGACATTACTGTATAAAAAAATGATTGTCGAGGATCAAAATCATGGGAAATTAAAATATAAAATGGGAATAAATGCTTTTATTATTGGAAGCGGGAATATTGAGCGCTTAGATCTTGTAGAAGCAGCCAAAAATCAATTGATAGAAACTGCTAATCATTTTAATGCAACGGCATTTCTTGCTATCTTAGATAACAAAATGGTTACATATTTATATAAGTATGAAGCGCCACATCGTATAGTCACTAATGCTAATATTGGTACGAGAAAACCAATCTATAGTACGGCACTAGGAAAATGTTTGTTAGCTTTTCAAAGAAAACCAGAAGTTATTAAAGATATTTTAAAAGAAATTGATTTTAAACCGTTAACAGAATATACGATTACTAGCCCTCAAAAGTATCTTAAAGAATTAAAAAGGGTTAAAAATATAGGATATGCGGTTGATTTTCAGGAAGATTCTATTTATCAAATTTGTATAGCAGCACCTATTTTTAATCACAATAAAAATGTCGTTGCTGCAATAAGCTGCACTTTTTTATATGATACTAATTTAAGAATTAAAGAGATTGGTGAAGAAATGAAAAGGATAGCACTGACTATTTCTAAAAAGTTAGGTTATATAGATGATACAGGCAGGAGGAATATTCATGGCAAGTAAAGTAAAAAAGAAACAAAATTTGCAAGGTTTAACAGAACAACAAAAACATATTATAAAATTGCGGAATGAATTAAACAAACCTGATCCCCATCAAGTTAAGGCTTTTACACTATATAAAATTATAACTTATGTTTTTAATGTTTTATTTCCGCCATATGCATTATATAGAATCTGGTGTAAGAAATCGGAATTCACAAAAATAGAACGCTATGCCCAATCAGTTGTTGCAGTGACAATTTTATGTATGTTTGTTTTATTGCAGTTAGAAAGATATAAAATTATTTAATGGGAAATCGTTATCAATTTATAAAATCAAGTAAAGAATGTTGACCTCCACTACAAAAGAAATTATAGTATAAATAGACGATATTACGAATCAAATTCGTAATTATAAATTTGCTAAAAATTAATTGGTATATACTAAATTGATGGCAATGGAGATGGAGGAAAAAATGAAGCTAAATCGTACATTATTAAGAGCAATAGAAATATTAGAATTACTTTCAAGAAGTAAAGAAGGGTATACTTTAACGGAGCTATCATTAATATTTGATTATCCAAAGTCAAGTGTTTTTGATATCATCAAAACATTAGTATATAAAAATATGGTTGTTGAAGATAATCAAACCGGTATTACAAAATATAAGATTGGGTTAGCATCGTTTCTTATTGGAAGTAGTTATTTAAATAATATAGATATTGTAAATATAGCTAAAAGTAATTTAATTGATTTCGCAAACAAGATGAATGCAACAACTTTTATGGCTGTTTTAGATGAGAATATGGTGACTTATATTTATAAATATGAGTCAGAAAACAGTATTATTACAACAGCTAATGTTGGTACAAGAAAATCACTTCATTGTGCAGCATTAGGAAAAGCTATGTTAGCTTATAAAAGCGAAGAGGAAATTAATAAAATCATTGATAAGATTGATTTTATTTCATATACGTATTTTACAATCAAAACTAAAGAGAAACTTATTGAAGAATTAGCAGAGGTAAGGCAACGGGGCTATGCAAAAGATGATCGAGAAAACACTCTGCAACAAATAGCTGTGGCTGCACCACTTTTTGATCATGAAGGACATGTTGTTGCTGCCATCAGTTGTGTTGGTTTTTATGAAAGTAGTATCGATTTAGATGATTTAGGATTACTTATTAAAGATGTGGGTAAACAGATTTCCTATAAATTAGGCTATAATCCTCAGTAAGGAAGGAGTTGGTAATTATGAAAATGACATTTCGCTGGTATGGAACGGATGATCCTGTAAGTTTAGAATATATTAAACAAATTCCTAATATCACAGGAATTGTGAGTGCAGTATATGATATACCGGTCGGAGAAGTATGGCCGATTGAAAAGATTGAAAAGCTAAAAGCCGAAGTAAATTTAGTTGGCTTAGAGCTGGAAGTTATTGAAAGTGTTCCGGTGCATGAGGATATTAAATTAAAGAGAAATGATTATCAAAGGTATATAGATAATTATAAACAAACAATTAGAAATCTTGCTAAATGCGGAATTAAATGCATTTGTTATAATTTTATGCCTGTTTTTGATTGGACTAGATCTTCTGTTGATCATCAATTAAATGATGGTTCGAAAGCATTAGTCTATTACAAAAATGAAGTTGCTCAATTAGACCCAACGAAACTATCTTTACCGGGTTGGGATACTTCTTATTCAGTAATGGAAGTGAGTGAATTAATTACAGCATACAAAGAGTTGGGTGAGGAAGGATTATGGGAAAATCTTAAATATTTTATAAAAGAGATCTTACCAGTTGCTGTTGAGTGTGATGTTAACATGGCCATTCATCCCGATGATCCGCCTTGGTCTATTTTTGAGATTCCACGTATTATTACAAATGAAAAAAATTTAGATAGATTTTTATCGTTATATGATGATAGCCATCATGGCTTAACGTTGTGCAGTGGATCATTAGGGTGTGCTTCTTTTAATGATATTCCGTTGTTAATTAGAAAATATGGAAAAATGAGAAGAATTCATTTTGCACATATTAGAAATGTAAAAATATTAGATGATGGTTCTTTTGAAGAAAGTGCCCACTATTCAAGATGTGGGTCTTTAGATATGGTGGAAATTATGCGTGCATATATTGAAGTAGGTTTTGAAGGATATATAAGACCGGATCATGGTCGAATGATATGGGGAGAAACTGGTAAACCGGGATATGGTTTATACGATAGAGGTTTGGGGGCTATGTATCTTGGGGGGATTATTGATGCTTTGAAAGATGACGGCGACTTATAATTACACAGGATATTCTAACGAGTAGAGTTACCTGCTCTCCTTATCGTGCTCTGTAGTATACCACCTCTCTTTCATTATAGCAGGGGGATAGGAAGAGTAGAAAGAACTAGAATGTTTTCAAGAAATATTTGTGTCCATGCGCGTAGCGTGGGGAAATGGAGAAAAATATGAAAAAAACAGTAAAATTACCAGAGAATTTTTTCTTAGGTGCAGCTGCAAGTGCTTGGCAGACAGAAGGCTGGAGTGAGAAAAAGGAGTCTCAGGATTCTTATATAGATTTATGGTATAAGGAAAATAAAAATGTTTGGCATAATGGTTATGGTCCTGCGGTAGCGACTGACTATTATCATCGCTATAAGGAAGATATTGCTTATATGAAAGAGATTGGCATGAATTGTTATAGGACATCGTTAAACTGGTCACGATTTTTAACGGATTATGAAAATATTGTAGTTGACGAAGAATATGCGAATTACTATGATAAAATGCTGGATGAATTGATTGCTCAAGGAATTGAACCGATGGTATGTTTGGAACATTATGAAATACCTGCTGAATTATTTAAAAAATATGATGGATTTGCAAGTAAACGTGTGGTGGAATTATTTGTGAAATATGCTCAAGAAGCATTTAAGCGCTATAGTCATAAAGTAAAATATTGGTTTGCTTTTAATGAACCGGTCGTAGTTCAAACTAGAATCCATCTTGATGCACTAAGATATCCTTTTTATCAAGATAGTAAAGCTTGGATGCAATGGAATTATAATAAAGCTTTAGCGACAAATATGATTATGAAAGTTTATAAAGAGGGTGGATATCGGATTGCCGGTGGGAAGTTTGGTACTATTATTAATGTGGAGACAGCTTATCCAAGAGGGAATTCTCCTCGCGATTTAGAGGCGGCTGATAAATATGACTTATTTTATAATCGTATTTTTTTAGATCCAGCAATCTTAGGTCACTATGAAGAGGGTTTCTTTGATTTATTGAAGAAGCATGATATTTTAATGGAATATACCCAAGAAGAACTTGAGATTATTCAAAATAATACTTTGGATTGGGTGGGAATTAATTTATATCATCCAAATCGAGTAAAAGGAAGAACAACGATAGTTCATCCAGAAGCACCATTTCATCCAGATTTTTATTATGAAGAATTTAATATGCCAGGAAAGAAAATGAATCCTCATCGAGGCTGGGAAATCTATCCACAAATCATGTATGATATGGCCATGAGAATGAAGAATGATTATCATAATTTCGAATGGTTTGTTGCCGAAAGTGGTATGGGGGTAGAGAATGAAAAGCAATACAAAAATGAATCTGGTATGATTCAAGATGATTATCGTATTGAATTTATCTCTATGCATTTGGATTGGCTGCTTAGAGGAGTTACAGAAGGCTCTAACTGTAAAGGATATATGCTATGGGCATTTACTGATAATGTTTCGCCAATGAATGCTTTTAAAAATAGATATGGCTTAGTTGAAATTGATTTAGAAGACAACCGAAATAGGCGTTTAAAGAAATCAGCTTATTTCTATAAAGAAATTATAGAAAAACGTAGTTTTGAAATAGAAACAGATGAAGAGGTTTATAAATAGTTCTGATTTTTTCTAAGTTATCAGAATTGAAAATACTTGAAGTGATAAAGGAGAAGGTTATGGGATTTCCAAAGGGTTTTTTATGGGGTGGAGCAATCGCTGCTAACCAGGCTGAAGGAGCTTATCTTGAGGATGGCAAAGGGTTAACGACCGTTGATATGATTCCGCATGGTGAAAAGCGAATGTATGTAAAATTAGGTGACATGTATCCTGTTAAGTTAATAGATGGTGAGAATTATCCTAGCCATGAGGCAATTGATTTTTATCATCGTTATCAAGAAGATATTAAACTATTTGCGGAAATGGGCTTTAAAACTTTTCGTACAAGTATTGCATGGGCTAGAATTTTTCCTCATGGCGATGATGAACAGCCTAATGAAGCTGGAATTTCATTCTATCTTGATTTATTTAAGGAATGTCAAAAATACGGGATTGAACCATTAGTTACTTTGTGCCATTTTGATGTACCGATGGGGCTAGTTGAAAAATACGGGTCATGGAGAAGTAGAGAAATGATTGAGTGCTTTATAAGGTATGCAAGAGTATGTTTTGAAAGATTTGATGGTTTAGTTAAATACTGGTTAACATTTAATGAAATCAATATTTTATTACATTCACCATTTTCTGGAGCTGGAATAGCATTTAAACCAGATGAAAATCATGAACAAGTAAAATATCAAGCAGCTCATCATGAACTAGTTGCTTCGGCACTGGCAACAAAAATAGCTCATGAAATAAACCCTTTAAATAGAGTAGGCTGCATGTTAGCAGGAGGACAATTTTATCCATATAGTTGTGATCCTAAAGATGTTTGGCTAGCAATGAATAAAGATCGCGAAAATTTAATGTTTATCGATGTTCAAGCCAGAGGATATTATCCAAGTTATGCTAAAAAGGTGTTTAAAGAAAAAGATATTAACATAGAAATCCAAACTGATGACTTGGAAATATTGAAAAAATATCCTGTGGATTTTATTTCATTTAGTTATTATCAGTCACGCTGCGCTAGTGCTGATCCTAGTCGTGGTATGACGGATGGTAATGTAGTAAAGTCTGTTAAAAATCCATATTTAGAAACTTCTGATTGGGGCTGGCAAATTGATCCTTTGGGCTTGAGAATTACTTTGAATTATTTGTATGATCGTTATCAAAAGCCGTTATTTATTGTAGAAAATGGATTAGGTGCCAAAGATACTATTGAAGAAGATGGTTCTATTCTGGATGACTATCGAATTGATTATTTGAGAAAACATATTAAGGCAATGAAAGATGCGATTGATGACGGTGTTGATTTAATTGGTTATACGACTTGGGGCTGTATAGATTTAGTTGCTGCTTCAACGGGAGAAATGAGTAAACGATACGGTTTTATTTATGTTGATAAAGATGATCAAGGTAATGGAACGCTAGAAAGAAGAAAGAAAAAATCTTTTAATTGGTATAAGCAGGTAATTGCTAGTAATGGTGAAAGATTAGATTAAATATATTTAAAAGGGTCTGTGAAGGGCTCTTTTTAATTACTTGATTTAAAAGTATTGGCATAATATGAGACATAATTTTAATTCGCAGATAATGTATAGTAGTGAGATAATCTTAAAGAGAAGAATTTAATTAGTTTAATATACTAAAATAGAATGTTATTTGAGACCAAAGGGGAATGGATTATGAATAGTGCAGATTTTTTCAGTTAGCGAAAAGAAATATTTTTCATTCATTTATGCGATGTAATGAGCAAAGTGATTTTAAGTATATCTCTAACTATGCACCGTCTGTTATTGCGGAATTTAATGATAATCATTTAATAATCAAAGACTTTAATACTAGAAAAGATTTCTATGAGTTTTGTCAGTGTAAAATAGATTTATGGAAAGAAAATTATAATATTTTAGATCCTAAGGTTGGTGATTTAATTGAAAATTCGTTTGTGTGATTTAAATAAACCATTAAAAATTAGAGAAATATCTCTAGCTTTTTAATTAAATAAAATGCTCTCTTCTAAACAACAAGATTATTTGTTCTTTAAAAGGGAGCATATCACGTATAAGTTTAAAAGAGTATTATAATCAACTAGTTGAATCTCGTCGAATAACTTCGACTGGCAAAATAAATTGCTTTTTTTCATCATTGATAGCAATATCATTCATTAAATCTAAAAGTAAACTACAAGCTGTTTTAGTTAAAGCAGGAATGTTCTGCTTGATTGTTGAAAGTGATGGGTGGCTGGATGCAGAAATGAAAATATCATCAAAACCAATGATCTTAACTTCATCAGGGACTTTAACATTGTTTTCTAAAAGTCCTACAAGTACCCCATAAGCACGCCAATCATTAGTTGCAAAGACACCATCAAAAGGAATATTGTTTTTAATTAATTGATTAATTGCTTCTTTAGCCCCTTCGTAATTAGCTTGTTCAATATCCAATAATAATTCTAGCTGTTTGTTTTCTTGTAATTGATAATCTTTTAAAGCTTGACGATAGCCCATTAAACGCTGCTTGTTGACGGATAATGACTTATTTCGTGATACGATTGCAATATTTTTACACCCTTGTTGAATTAGTTCTTCAGTTGCTAAATATCCCCCTAAATAGTGATTAGATTCAACATAGTAGGCATTACTATGATCTTTGGGTTTTCGATCAATACAAACAATTGGGATGTCACGAGTTAATGAATCTGATGGGATTGTTTCAATTCCTGAAATGCAGATGATTCCGTCCACTAATTTAGAATCTAGTGATTTGAAATAAGCAACTTCTTTTTCTTCATTTTGTGAGGTATTACAAATAAATACTGAATAATTGTGTTTAAAAAAATAGTTTTCGATATCTAATGCTAACTGTGAAAACCATTCATTATCGATGTTTGGAACAATTAATCCGATTGTTTTTGATTTTGATGTCCGTAAGCTTTTGGCGGCAATATTAGCAGTATAACCATATTCTTTAATAATTGTTTCGACCTTCTCTTTAGTTTTATCAGAAAAGCGGCCATTATTGTTGATAACTCTAGAAACAGTGGCGACAGAGACATCAGCTAACTTAGCTATTTCCTTAATTGAAATATTTTTTTTCTTTACCATTTTTGTTCCCCTCCATTTTCATTATAGATTAAAAAATAGATATTTTCAATAAAATGTAATCGCTTACTCACAAAGAAAAAGGTGAATAAATACAACGGCACATATTGTGCCATGGATATATGTGGAAACGTTTACTCAAGATATATATAATAGGAGTATGAACGAAAGGTAAACGTTTACTCAAAATATAGGAGGATTGTATGGAGAAACTATTATGTCCATCAATGATGTGTGCTAATTTTGGCAATCTTGAAAAGGAAATAAAAGAGTTAGAAGAAGGTGGGATTGATTTTTTTCATCTAGATGTTATGGATGGTAGCTATGTTCCAAATTTTGGGATGGGTCTGCAAGATATTGAGTATATATGTAAACAAGCAACGAAACCATGTGATGTGCATCTAATGGTCGTCAACCCAAGTGATTATATTGAGAAATTCGCAGCTTTAGGCGTAAAGATTATTTATATTCATCCAGAGACTGATAAGCATGCTTGCCGAACATTACAAAAGATTAAAGATGCTGGAGCAAAAGCAGGAATTGCTTTGAATCCGGGAACATCTTTTGAAACAGTTAAAGAACTTTTGTATTTATGTGATTATGTCATGCTAATGAGTGTTAACCCAGGTTTTGCAGGACAAAAATATTTAGATTTTGTCACTCCAAAATTCCGGCAGTTTGTTGATGCTGCCTCTAACTATGGCGGCTATCAGGTAATGATCGATGGTGCTTGTTCACCAGAAAAAATCGCGATGTTATCAAAGGTAGGCGTTAAAGGATTTATTTTAGGAACTAGTGCGTTGTTTGGCAAAGAAAAAAGTTATAAAGAGATTATTACAGAATTAAGAAAGTTATAAAGGAGGAAGGATAAAATGAATATTTTGTTAGTATGTGCAGCTGGAATGTCAACAAGTCTACTTGTAAATCGAATGAACGAAGCGGCTGCAGCAAAAGGAATCGGGATTAATATTGAAGCACATCCAGTTGGGAGTATCGATCAATTTGGAGATGCTGCAGATGTGATTTTATTAGGCCCACAGGTGCGTTATGAATTAAAGAATGTTAAGGCTAAATATCCAAATAAGCCGGTTGAAGTTATTAATATGCAAGATTATGGAATGATGAATGGTAATAAGGTTTTGGATACTGCTTTAAAATTGATTGAAGGGTAATAAGATTAAATTAAAATAAATTTTAGGAGGTTTATTATGAGTTTTCCAAAAGGTTTTTTATGGGGTGGTTCAATTAGTGCTGCTCAAATTGAAGGTGGTTGGAATGAAGGTGGAAAATCACCAGTATTAGTAGATTATTGCACAGCTGGTTCAGCTAAAGAACGTCGTCAAATTTGGTATTTAGACCAAGAGGGTAAAAAAGTGCATAAAGACTGGGAAGCAGTTGATGAATTACCAGAAGGGTGTAAGTTTCAGTTATTTGATGATTTACATTATACTAACCATGTGGCTAGTGATTTTTATCATCGTTATAAAGAAGATATTGCCTTGTTAGCAGAAATGGGATATACAACATTTAATACATCTATATCATGGGCTCGTATTTATCCTCATGGTATTAAGGGGGGTGTTAATCAAGAAGGCGTTGAATTCTATCGTAGTGTTTTTGAAGAATGTAGAAAGTATGGTATGGATCCAGTTATTACACTGTATAAATATGATGAACCGGTTTCTCTTCTTGAACAACACGGTGGTTGGCGCAATCGGGCAATGATTGACGAATTTGTTGAATTTGCACGAGTTTGTTTTACTGAATATAAAGATTTGGTAAATAAATGGATGACATTTAATGAAATTAATATCATTATGCCATTAAATGATACTCCTAAAGATAAAGCTAAAAGAGATCTAGCTTATTTGCACAATCAATTGGTTGCGGCTGCTAGGGCAACTATTGTTGCTCATGAAATTGATAAAGATCTTAAAGTTGGTGCAATGATTTGTGGAAATATGAATTATCCACTTACTCCTGATCCAAAAGATGCATTTGCACAATATAAACGTTTCCAAGATTTCTTTGGATATAGTGCAGATACTCAAATAAGGGGAGAATATCCACCTTATGCTAAAAGAATTTGGGAAGAGTGGAATTTTACTCCAGAAATTACAGAACAAGATAAAAAGGATTTAAAAGAAGGAAAAGCAGACTTTTTAGGATTTTCTTATTATGCTTCGGGGGTAATTACTACTCATAATGAAGAACAATTGGATATTACTGGAGGAAACATTTTAGGAAGTGTTAAAAATCCGTATCTTGAAGCAAATGCTTGGGGTTGGCAAATTGATCCGTTAGGATTTAAACATTTCTTGCACATTTTAAATGATCGTTATCAAGTACCGTTATTTGATGTTGAAAATGGTATTGGACTGATTGAAACTGAGGGTGAAGATGGTATTTGTCATGATTCGGCAAGAATTGATTATCATCGTCGACATATTCAATGCATGAAAGAAGCAGTCGAAGAAGGTGTAAACCTATTTGGTTATACAACTTGGGGATGTATCGACTTAGTAAGTGCGGGTACCGGGCAAATGGATAAAAAATATGGATTTATCTATGTTGATATGGATGATCAAGGAAATGGTGATCTACATCGCTCAAGAAAAGATTCATTCTATTGGTATAAGAAGGTAATTGCCAGCAATGGTGAAGATCTAGATTAGAGTCAGGAGAAAGTTATGAAAATTGGAATTGGAAATGATCATGTTGCGGTTGAATATAAAAATGTGATCAGAGAGTATATTGAAGCAAAATATGGCTATGAAG
>NZ_JAHOCB010000052.1:0-20550 GCF_019125875.1 Erysipelatoclostridium sp. MSK.23.31
AGAAAAGAGATAGCTTTCGCTATCTCTTAAGCCCCTCCACTATTGACACGGAGCCAAGATACACCCGCTTTTAATCAACTATTAAGACGGTACTTCCAGCCATTTTTTAAAAATCTTCGCGATAATAAGAGACATCTGGCTATATTATCAAATACCATCATAATCCAAACTGCTTCAATACTTTGATGGAAAACATTGATCATTAGCCAAGAACCGGTTACCCTAATTCCCCACATCGTAAATAATGAAAAAACAAATGGTGCCTTAGTATCACCCATCCCATTGAATGTTCCCTCAAGAATTACTAAGATTCCATAAAGCGGTTCTGAAATAGATACTATTCTCAATACTCGAGCCCCCAAAGTGATAACCTCATGGTCAGGAGTAAAAATCCCCATTAACTGTTCAGCAAATATAAATAATGCAATCCCACAAATTATCATTAAAAACATTGTAATACCACTAATCAAATAAGTTACCTCTTTAACTTTATGCTCATCTTTTTGTCCAACTGCATTTCCAACTAAAGTTGCTGCTGCCGTTTGAAAACCATACCCGGGAATATAAAAAGCTTGTTCTGCTTGAATTGCAATTGTATGAGCAGCAAATCGTACTACTCCTAACTTCGCAATCAAGGAAGCAAAAGTTACGTGCCCTAAACAAATAACACTACGTTCCAATACTACTGGAATCCCAATATTCAAACATTCCTTAAACTCTTTTTTATAAAAATGAAAACCACTGTTTTTTAAATCAAATAGTGTATTTTTATAGTAACGTAAGAACATCATAATTCCTCCAGCAACAAATGATATAGCCGTCGCAATCGCTGCTCCATTTACCCCCAGTCCAGCACCGGGAATTATAATTCCAAATAATTCTCGTGTCGGATAAATTAACAAGAAATTTAAAATTATATTAATAATATTCATATATAA
Source organism: Erysipelatoclostridium sp. MSK.23.31 (assembly GCF_019125875.1). Classification (NCBI taxonomy): domain Bacteria; kingdom Bacillati; phylum Bacillota; class Erysipelotrichia; order Erysipelotrichales; family Coprobacillaceae; genus Thomasclavelia; species Erysipelatoclostridium sp. MSK.23.31. The sequence goes on from NZ_JAHOCB010000052.1 coordinate 939, forward strand.
ATTTATTAGCATTGGTGTTTTCATATCACTGACACCACGTAAAGCCGATGCCAAAATCAAAGCTGCTGTCCTAAATAATAATGGAATTGAAATAATCATAAAGTATGATGCCGCTTCACCTCTAATTGCTTTATCACCATTTAGCCAAGTTGGTAAATATGGTGCAATTAAAACACACATTATAGTTAAAGCTATCCCAACAATTAATGTCAAAAATAGAGCTTGCTGCCCTACCCGCTTTACTTTTTCATCATTATTTGCTCCTACTGCTTGAGCACAAACTGATAAAATCCCAATTCCAAAAGCAACAGCAATACTAGACACTAACCATCCAACCGTTGAGGTCAATCCAACTGCAGCCGATGCCCCAGCTCCTAATGCCCCTACCATCGCTGTATCAACATATGTAACGACAACATTCATGGCCTCTTGAACTACCGCCGGCCAGGCTAAAAAACAAATCGATTTAATTTGTTGACGATATTTTCCCACTATCTCACTCCTACCTAATCTAATAAAAAAAGACCATTAAATGGCTTTAATTGTATATACTATTATACACTTTTTTAATATAGATAGATAGCCCCAAACAAAAGCTTAGTGCTAAAATTAAATTTATTTAATAAATCCTCCAATTCATAATTAAATCGGAGGATCAAAATCTATTATTTTATTAGTTTATATATTTCTTTGACTGCAAGATCATGCTCCTTAGCTAATCGTTTTATACTTTCGTATTCCGGATATACATAAGTCTCATCATTATTAGTTACTTCTTTAGCAGCAATTTTTCCATATGGTGTATCCAGCTCAATTGCTTTTCGAGCTAAAATTTTTCTTTCTTCACGACGATAACGAATTCCAATTGTTGTTGTTTCTCTAAATATAATATTCTGTAATAATTCTAATTTATCTTCTTTACATGCTGTACTCAATCGATAGGCTGGGCGATTCTTTTTCATATAAATCGGTGTAAAGAAGACATCTAAAGCTCCATTTTCAAAAAGCTTTTCAGCAGTATAAGCAAGTATTTCACTCGAACAATCATCTATATTTGTTTCCATTACAATAATTTCATCATTAGTTTTATCGATTGTTCCTAAAGATACTTTCAAAACATTAGGAATATTTAATTCTTTAGTTCCACAACCCCAACCAATCTTTTGAACATTCATAGGAGGCATCGGTTGAAACGATGAACTCAGCTCAGCAATAATAGCCGCCCCTGTCGGTGTCACTAATTCTGTATCAATATCAATCTGACGGGCTACTACATTACTAGCAGCAAAAATTTCCGATGTCGCTGGTACCGGAACTGAAATTGTTCCATGAGCACATTCAATAAAACCATGCCCATCATTAACGATACTGCTATATATTTTATCAGGTGCAATCTTAGTTATTAAGATTGCTGTTCCGATGATATCAACAATAGAATCAATTGCCCCTACTTCATGAAAATGAACATTAGCCAATTCTTCATTATGAACTTTACTCTCTGCTAACGCAACTCTTAAAAAGATTCTTTTTGCTAATGCTTTAGCTCTTTCATTAATCCCACTATCATCAATAATTTTATTAACATCGAATAAATTACGATGAACATGGTGATGATGTTCATGGTGGTGATGTTCATGGTGGTGATGTTCGTGATCATGATGATGTGGATGTTCCTCTAAATGAACATCTACATAAGTACCAGTAATACCATTTTTCTTTGTTTTAGTAACATGTAAATGATAGCCATCTATATTCAATTTAGCTAATTCCTTTTGTAAATAATCAGGTTCATCAATAAGTTCCATTAATGCACCTAAAGTCATATTACCACTTATTCCGCTACTACAATCAAAATATAATACTTTCATCGTTTTCCTCCTAAACAATTAATCGTATGAGCCATATACCCAGCTCCAAAACCGTTATCAATATTAACTACACTAACACCACTAGCACAACTGTTTAACATCGATAATAATGCCGAAAGACCATTAAAATTAGCACCATAACCAATTGATGTTGGCACTGCAATGACTGGTTTATCAACTAACCCTCCAACAACCGATGCTAAAGCCCCTTCCATGCCAGCTACAACTATAATAACATTTGCTCGTTTGATCACATCCATCTTATTAAATAGTCGATGAATCCCAGCAACACCAACATCACTAATCAAATTAACTTCATTTCCTAAAAACTCAGCTGTTAACACAGCCTCTCTAGCAATTGGAATATCTGATGTTCCTGCACAAACAACAACAATCATTCCTTTATTTTGTATAGTTTCCGATTGTTTTAAAATAAAAGTTTTGGCTTCTTTATCATAATTAAAATTTGGATATAATTTCTTTAAATAAGCCGCCTTTGTTGCATCAACTCTAGTCGCTAAAATATCAATTTGATCATGTTCTAACATATTTTTTATAATACCAGCAATCTGTTCTTTCGTTTTACCAGATCCATAAATGATTTCCGGTGTTCCCGTACGACGTTTACGATTATAATCAATCGTCGCATAATCAATTGGATTATCAATCAAAATAGCTGCTTCATCAACAGAAATCTCATGGTTCTCTACCATTTCTAATATTTCTTTTACTTTCATCGTCTACCTCTGATATCGTTGTGGCAACTCTAACCCATTTGCCTCCAATAACTCTTGATTAGCTAAAATTTCACAGGGATTACCACTAGATACTATCTTTCCATTATTTAATAAAATTATTTCATCACACAAATCCAATACCATATCTAAATCATGGGTTGCAAAAATAATTTGCTGGGGCAATTCTTTTAACATATTAATAACGATCCTTCGACTCTTCGGATCAAGAAATGCTGATGGTTCATCTAATAATAATATCTCTGGTTTCATTACCACCACACTAGCTAAGCCTACCATTCGCTTTTGTCCTCCAGAAAGATGATTAGCCATTCGATCCAGCAGATCTTCAATCTTAAATAATTTCGCAAATTCCGCAATTCTTTTATCAATTTCAATTTTATCCAGTTTTTGATTTATCAACCCAAAAGCTAAATTATCACGAACTGTAGGTAAAAAAATCATATGATCTGGATTTTGAAAAACAAGACCTGCTACCTCTCTTATTTGTATCAATGTTTCTTTTGATAACATAACTCCATTAATTTTAATCTCACCTTGCGTTTCCACCAGCCCCAATAAGCTTGATAATAAAGTTGATTTCCCCGAGCCGTTTTCTCCAACAATAGCAATACACTTCTGCTGTTCAATCTTTATCGACACATTATCAAGAGCTCTAATTGAATTATTATAAAGAACATTTAAATTATTTATCTCAATCACTAAAATACCACCTTTACCATCATTAAAACTCCTACTGCCATCATTAATAAAAAATAATTTTCAATCTCAAAATCAACATAATTTAAATACGCTTGTTTAACATCAAAGCCACGACATTTCATTGCATTGTAAACTTCATTACTTCGTTCAAAACTCCGAACTAATAAACTTCCCACAAAACTACCCATATCTTTAAAAGCTATTCCTTTAGACTGGGGATTTTTTAATTGATAAGCTTGAATCATTGTTAGCGCTTCTTCAACCAAAACAAAAATATAACGATAGATCATTACTAATTGTAAAACAAAAATTGAAGGTATTTTAAGATGCACTAATTCACAAGTAATACTATCAAACTTAGTTGTTGCCATTAGTAAAAAAACTGCCATCAAACATAAGATATTTTTTATAATGATCGTAATAAATAAAAGTACACCAGTTGATATATTAACACCATAAAAATTAATTATTGTGGTTGAAAATAGTAAATTTGAAAATCCAATACACAAAGAAATAGGTAATCCAATTAAACTTCGTTTAAATAAATCCATAAATGATACTTTACTAAGTGAAATCAATTATTATTGAATATAAGGGTAATTCAAAAAAATCTAAGCAGCTGGTCGAAATAACAAAAATTATATACATTAGTGCTAAAATAATCTTTAAAAGTGGATTTAAACGATGAATCAGTGAATCACCATTAGCTAACTTTTCAATATAGCCAAATTTTAAAAGTGAGCCTTTAAGTTTATTCATATTTTTTCTTTTTTACTACGATATATCCAATTCCACCAATTAAAATTAAAGTTGCTGCACCACCAATAATCCCTGATACTGAAACACCTAATTTACTGTCGCTGCCACTAAAATTATAATCTGGTAAAAATGAAGTTGAACTTTGAACCTTTGCTAAAGTATCTTTTGTACTGCCGCTTGCTTCAATTTCGTCGGTTCCTGTGACTCCTTCAATAGACCACTCTAAACCATCAGGATTGCTTGATGCATATAATGAAAGAACTCCACCAACTAAGATTGTTAAAACAGCAAAAACCGCAACCTGTCTTCTTATATTCAATGTTCCAAAATGCTTGTCATTAAGTGCATGATCAACTATTTCACGTTTATCTTTTAATACATATAAGACAACTGTTGAAGTGATTAAGCCTTCAACTAGACCAATTGCTAAATGAATCGGCAACATTAATACAACAAATGAAGTAAATGGTAATTCCGTAATATTACTTGCAAGAGTTTGTAAGACCACTGCAAAAGCACCCATTTCTAATCCCACTACTACTCCTAAAATACTTGCCAGTAATACTCTTGAAGAAGTTATATTTTTCTTTAATAGTGGCTTAACAATTAATGGATAAGCTACAAAACATGGTAATATCCCCATGTTAAAAATATTACATCCTAACGCCAATAAACCACCATCACCAAAAAATAAGCATTGTATAATTAAAACAGAACATAATGATAAAAAGGCAGGATATTGTCCTAAAATAAGGCACAATAAAATTCCTCCACCGATATGACCACTACTTCCTGTTCCCGGAATCGTAAAATTGATCATTTGAGCAGCGAAAATAAATGCTCCCATTACTCCCATTAAAGGAATCTTTCGATCATCATGTTCTTGATTAATTTTTTTAATTGAAAAACCGATCATGATAAAACTAATTATCATGAAAATAACCCCAATATTAACAGAAATCAAACCATCTGCCATATGCATTAATACTGAATTCATAATTTCCCTTTCCACAAACACTACTGTGCTTCTTCTAGTACTTCTTGTACTTGGGATCTATTTTAAAATATTAACTAAATCTCTAATATATTCTTGAATTGATTTTGGCTCAACACCTAAGACATGTCCAGTGCATTTACTAACTGGAATAAAATATTTTTGAGCTTCACTACAGCTGATTGCTGCCGCCATTGCTGGTGAAACTTCACCATACATCGAGTTAGCAAAAACAAAACCAATTGGTCCAATAATTATCTGAGCGTTTTTAGCATTATAAATAATTGCATTTTCTCCCGTTGCGACAGCATCAGCTCCACCTTTTTTCATATTATTGGTTGCAGTACTATTTGTTCCTACCGCAATAATAAAAGTACCACTAACTTCTTTTTTTAAGGCCTCAATTACACTTCGGCCAATGCCTCCACCTTGACCATCAATAACTACAACTTCCATTTCACTACCTATCATAACTTCCACTAGTTATGCCTTCCAAATCTAATGTTACATAATCAAATCCAAGTTCTTTTATTGCTAAGATTAATTCTTCATCATTAACTAGATTAAAATTGTTTCGTTCAACTTCAATCCGTGCTAATTTATCATGAACTCGAACACGAGCGTAATAAATCCCCTTTTGATGAAGTAAAGCCTCAGCTTGATCGACCACTTCTAATTTTTCTTTAGTGAGATGAGTATCGTAAGGAAAACGTGAAGCTAAACAAGCATTTGCCGGTTTATCATATGTCTCAATCTGTAATTCTTTTGAATACTGTCTTATTTCAGCTTTTGTTAAACCAACTAGTGCTAACGGTGATACAATTCCCAATTCTTCGCAAGCTTTCATTCCAGGGCGATAAACTTTTTCATCATCAGCATTTTTACCATCAAGGGTTATCTTAAAATCATGGCTTTGAGCTGCTTCAATTACTTTTGCCATTACTTGTTTTTTACAGTGATAACATCGATCTTTACGATTATTTGTAAATTGCTCGATTGTAAATACATCTAACGGCACTTCTATAAATTGACCTTTACCAGCCATCATTCTAGCACTATCGATGTCCTCCTTGGACATCATTTTCCCTACACATAATACTGCTAGAACATTTTCTTTACTTAAGGTTTGTAATGCTACCTGATATAAAAAATTTGAATCGCAGCCACCACTATAGGCAATTGCAACTTTTTGATAAGATTTTAATAATTCTTTTAATTTATCTAACTTACTCATCTCTTCACCTTTATACATAATAATATCACAATCCCCATCTATTTACTAATTAGACCATGCTATGATCGCAACTACACTATACACCCTAAAGTACACTTTAAGACAAGTATTTTTTATTTAGAAAATAAAAAAAGTGATTTCAATATGAAGCAAACCCTCATTGCTAATTCAACATAGAAAATTCACTTCATCACTATCACTTTAATTTTCAGCTAACTTAGAAGGATTATAAACACTAGGGGCCTTCAATGTCTTTACCAATACTTTTGCCTGTTCCTCATTAAGTTCTATAGGCTCAATATTGTAATAATAATTACTAGCTTCTTTAATTCCATAATTTCCTTCACCTAAATATGTAATATTCAAATACATTTCAAGAATTTCATCTTTCGTATAATCATCTTCTAATTTTTGAGCAATAAAAACTTCAGCTATTTTCCGGTCTAAGCTCTTTTCAAAAGATAAACAAAGATTTTTAGCTAACTGCTGAGTAATCGTACTACCGCCTTCTTTAAACGACATCGTCACTACATTCGTTACCATTGCTCGAGCTAATCCAATGTAATCAACTGGGCCATGTTGATAAAAACGCTTATCCTCACTTTCTATTACTAGTTCTTGATATATACTTGATATTTGCTCCAATTTAACATAGTTATCTTTACTTCTTAATTCTTCAACTCGCACTGTTAAACTCTTTTCTTCCATTGTATCTTGGTACATCACATAGCCACGATAGCCATAATATCCTAAAAAGGTTAAGGCAGCTAAGAAAAGAATAATAATTAGACGTGATATTACTTTTTTCATATACATCCCTCTATTCCTTATTTTACACCTCTATCATAGCCTAAGCTGGTTGGTTATTCCATTGATTTACATTACAAAATCTTACATTATTGTAATATTTATCATTAATTCCTTGAAATCATTATCGATCAGCATAGTATTTAAATTTAAAATTTTCTTATTTTGATGACCACGAGGAATTAAAACACAATTGCATCCTAATACTTTTGACATTTCATAATCATGAATTGTATCACCGACAAATAAAACATCTTCTTAGTTTAAATGATTATTTTTATAATCTTGTTTAGCTAAAGCTACTTTACTACGAACAAAATTATCCACAATTCCAATCCCAAATTGGATATTTATATCCCTACTTGATCACTATCCTTTAAAACTTTTATTAATTTGTATGATGATTTAATAAAATCATTCTTTTGATAAAATTGATGTGCTTCTATACGTTTAAAATTACTAGTAAGTTCAATTACTTCACATTGATGCTCCAAAGCTAATTTTGTACTGAAATCAACTAATAATCTACCTATACCATTTCCACGATAACTGTTATCTATAACTAATTCTTCGATTGTTGCAACTTTATTCTCATGATGTAATTGATAATCGATATTAACACTGACAAATCCAACAATCATATCATCAGATACAGCTACTAAATAGTGACTCTTTTCATCATTAAGTTTATTTTCATATACTAGAGCAAACTGTTCATGATTTAAATTACATTCCTCTAATTCACAAATCAGTTTATAAATAGCTTCCAGATCCTCTTTTTGACAATATCTTATTTTCATATTTTTTGCTCTACTTTCATTTAAAAATATTTTTATTCACTTTATCTTATCATTTTCAATAAATTAATTAGTTAAAGTAAAATCATCTAGTTTTTGACTTCTATATTAAATAAAATATCTACTTCATCTATATAAAGATTGGGTATCAAAACAATATTAAGTACTAGAACATCTATATTAGATTCATTTTCTAGATATTTAAACTGTTTTATTATCATCCTATTTTAGTGATTATTATATATTAAGTATATTTAATGAAGGCTTCTACAATAAAAGACTATTGGCATATATCAATTCCAACGGTCCTTTAAAATTATTTAGTTTTTCATTCCAAATGAAGTTTCATGTTTTAGAACTGCTATTTCTTCCATCTTAATTGAATCTATTCTAATAAAACGATCATGCTGTAATTCATTGATCAAATAATCAATCAACTTCTCCTCACCTTGAATACAAGCTTCTACAGAACCATCTGATAAATTACAAACCCAGCCAGTTAATCCAAGATTTTTTGCTTTTTGATAGGTAGTAAACCTAAATCCTACACCTTGGACACGACCATAAAATAAATAATGCCTTCTTATCATTCTACCTTCACCTCTTTAACAAAAACTTCTATTATAAATATCGTACCACAATAACTTCAACCTGCAACTTCAACTTTCTTCTTTAATATATCAAAATTATCGATTTCAAACACTATCCCGGCTATCATATCTAACTGTTTACTTATCAGCTCTGACTCTCTCTGTTTCGCTAGTTCTCATATCTCCTCGCATTTTTAAATTGATCCTACATCGTTATCATTTATGTTTTTTCTCTTCGTCTCTGATTATACCATTATAATCATTTTTTATAAACAAACAGCATAGTCGCTCCAATTTTTTACGTCCTTTAAATTCACTAAAAACAGTAATAAAAAAAGGAAATCAGTTTATTTCCTCAATTATATATAATTTCAATTCGATTAAAAGTAAACTACTTTATACCATAACTATATTTATGTGTATCGTATAAACATTTACAATTATAACTTATTATGTTCATCGCCTTCTTCTAAAAACATATTATTTAAAAATGTATCCATACATTCTTTTTGAAAGAAGAATTCTTGTAAGCTTTGTAAAAGCTGTTCACTATCGATTCCTAATTTCAATACAAAAATAATTTTAACTAATTTATTTTTCCATACAATCGGTTTCGATAAAAGATAAGCGTTTATTGAACTCTTTTGATTATAGATAGGCATATAATGAATAACAGTTTGTAAACTTGTTTCAAAACCAATTAATGGATTTGTATGATAAAATGTTTCAAATGAGACACTTTCATGTTCAAATATATATGAAATAACATCATCTTTTGTTTCACAATCAATAAAATAAGTATCTTCTTTTTTTAAAAAATCAGATAATTTATACTCATTAATTTGTCGAAAATACTTATTTAAAACTTCAAAATCATGAGTAGTTATTATAGGATGAATATGTATAACAGGAATATCAAGGCTTTCATCAAGTGGTACAGTTGTAATAATATAATCATAACTTTCTAAATGATATTTACTAAGTTCCCCAGCAGAGATTGTTTTTTCAATAACCAATGAATCTTTATATCTTTTTAAAATAGAGAAACTTAATAATTCACTCATTGCCACATTGTACTCATTAATTAATAAAACCCGTTTCTTCGCAATATTTCTTTTCCTTCTCTCTAAAGCATATTGAAAATGAATAGCGATATAGCCTATTTCATCTTCAACGTTTATATAATCTGCATTATTATAAATAGCAAGCCATGCTTCCATACTCAAGATATATGCTAGAGTATAATTTTCTTTAATAACATAAATCAGCGGATTTCGTGAATAAGTATTAAATTTCAAACGATTTTCCATTGGATTGATATGAATCCCCAATGCTTTTCTTAAGTACATATCATTGTGAAAATCAATATTAAAGACTTTTTTAACCTGATTGAACATTTTTTCTACAATTATATCAATTTCTTCTTTTAATTGATCATTGATACAGCTTTCGATTGCACTAGTTGAATTGCTTTTTTTTCCTAAAATATGAATAGCTAAATAGCATTGTTCCTCTACTGATAATTCAATATGAAAATATTTATTAATAACTTTTGAAACATCCTTTGCTACTAAAAACTCATATTCCATTTTCATTTTTTCAATCTCATTATCATGAAATGAGATATAACATTTTCTTTGAATACGATTCAATTGAACTTGAATATGTATAATAAAATTTTGAAATACCCTTTGGGGCATCGTAATACCATCATTAAAAATAACTTTTCTTAATTCATCTATAAATTCATGATCTTCACCAATTTTCGTTGATAACATCCCTATCTTATGATAAATATATTCCGCCATACATAATCGATAACGAAATTCTTCACCTTCTATTTTTAATCCTTTACCGGTTTTTTGCACTATTTTTAAGTCAAAATCATTTAGCCGTTCTCTTATGTATTTTAAACTTCGACTAACAGAAGTTCTATCAATAAATAAAATATCAGATATATCATCGATTTTAATAAACTCTTGACTTTCGAGCATTAAACCTAAAATATAATAAGCCCTTTCTAAAGGATTTGTAGGAATAAAATAACTCCATTGCTTAGATACTTTATCAATCCAACAATTAAACAAATCATCATCAAAAATACTAATTTGATAACCATGAGAAGGAATTGATTGAATAAGTGCAAAGTTATTCATCAATTGATTAAGTATTTTAATTTCATTTCTAATAGTTTTAGAACTCACATTCAATAATTGAGATAGTTTTTGTCCAGTTAAATATCTATTAGAATCCATAAATACTTGCAAAAGATTTAATTGTCTCTTAGTAACAACACTCATATTTAATTCCTCCTTCTATTATTTCAATTATATAATAAGTTTTATTTATTTGTAAAATAACAGATAGACAAAATAAATCAGCCTTAATGGCTGATCTATTTTATTCAATCCGTGTCCCTACTGTAGTAGCAAAATCACTGTATACAGGATCAGATGAATTAATCCCATTACATTCTGGTAAATAAGTACACATAATTTGAAAAGGTATCACAGCATTTAACCATGAAGATGTATATGAATGCTGATTAATGTGAATAATATTTTCATTACTTGTTTTTAAAGTTGAAATAATAAGATAATTGCTTGTTTTAGTTTTTATAAAATCAATAAAATTATTCATCAAAATCTTTCCACATCCATCAGTATCAATAAGAACAATATAAGAATCTTTAATAATCGTTCTATGCGGACCATGCATAAACTCTTCCATATCAAAATTCATCACAGGAATTTGCATTGTTTCTAAAATCTTTAGCGTTCCTTCTCTAGCAGTTGGATAATTCACTCCAAAACCAACGATACTCATTGCTTTTGCTAAAGCCCAATGCTTATTTTTTTGGCACCAGCAAAGGGAAGCTTTTATATTTTGAGGTAATTCTTGGATACTTTGATAATATTCTTGAGTGATAGATTGATACCGTGGATTTTGAGTTATTTTCAACAATAGCAAATGCAAAGTTAGTACTGTTGCACTATATCCTTTAATTTTAGGACCAACATTTTCTTCTCCACACAACATATCAATATGAATATTGGCTTTTTTTGCGATTGGGCTATCACCATTAGCCGTTATTGAAACGGTTGGTATATGATGCTGTTTAGCTATTTGTAGACATTCTAATGTACCCGTACTTTTCCCTGTTTGAGATATAACTATAAGTATATTTTGGGGGTTATATAAATGTTTTGAGTAATATCTTAACTGAAAAGGATTTTCCACTATAATCGAGCAATCCGCTTCTTTTTCAATCAAACATTTCACTAACATTGCAGCGTTTAATGAGGTACCTGATGCAGTAATTATAATTTCTTTAGGACTTATAAATGTCTTAGAAAGAGTAGAAAATGTATCTCTTTGTAAAGAAAGAATATTTTCCAAAATAACTTTTTGCTCATCAATATAGCCCCACATCTTATTTTCCATGATGATAAAATTGTGGAAGATATTCCTTATGGGCTTCCAGCATCTCCTCTAAAAGTGGTTTTGCTACATCATAATCTCTTACTAATGGATGAGCAACAAGAGCCTCTAATGCTAGTTTTTTATTTCCCGTGATCGCCGCTTCAACTGCTAATGATTCATATGTTTTTACTGCACTAATAAGTCCGATAACAGCTTTAGGATAGTGAGCAATTGTTAATGGTTTCATGCCATTTTTACTTACATAACAAGCTGTTTCAATAACAGCATCATCATCTAAGAAACGAACTGTTCCATTATTAGCAACATTGATAACCATCCATTTTCCACTATCATTATAAATCGCATCCATAACACCAATCGCAACTTTGGAATATCCACCACCGCCACGTTTAGCTAAAGTTTTTGGTTTTTGATTATTTAATTCGTCTGCATACTCCCTAAATATTTGTTTTTCTAATTCAAGAATAGCTTCACCTCTAGTCTTGTCTTGTTCTTTTAATTGTTGTACTCTTTCTTTCGTATGAAAATAATATTGTGTATACTGACTCGGAATTAAGTGTAATGTTTCCATCCATTCTTGTGAAACAGTTGTACATTTTTTTATAACTTTACTAAATTCTTCATCAGTAATCGGTCTTCCATCAATAGTCATATTATAAGAAAAATTCATATGATTTAATCCTAAATAATCATAATAGATTTTTTCTTCTGGAATATTTAAAGCTTCAGCAGCCCACCATCTTGGTCGCATTCCTCCAGCACATAATCCCGCCACTTTAACATTACAAACTTTATTTAGTGCTTCAGTTACTAATCCTGTTGGATTTGAATAATTGATAATCCAAGCATCTGGACAATATTTTTCAACATCTTTAGCTATTTCAATCATAACTGGAATTACTCTAAATGCATTAAACATTCCTCCTACTCCAGTTGTTTCTTGTCCAATCAAGCCATATTTTAGTGGTATTTTTTCATCCTTTATTCGCGCCTTATTTCCCCCAACTCTAATTTGTGTTGAAACAAAATCAGCATCAGTGAATGCTTCTTCTCTTGATGTTGTACTCCATACTTTCACATCATAATTCAAATAACCAACATATCTTTTTACAAACCCTTCCATAATTGAAAGTCTTTCTTCATTTATATCTAATAAAACAATTTCTTTTACTGGTAATGTTTCACGGTGTTCCGATAATCCTTCAATTAATTCAGGGGTATACGAACTCCCTGCTCCAACAATTGCAATTTTTAACTTTTTATTCATACTCATGCTCCTATCCTTTTTTCTACTGCTAAACGTTGTCTTTCCATTGCTTTAAAGAATGGATAATATATACATCCTGCTATTAATAGTGAAATACCTCCCCAAATAACAGCAGGAATATTCCCACCAGTAACTAAATAATGTGAAAATAATGGTGGTATTGTCCATGGAATATTAGCTACTGGTCTTCCTATAATATTGAAGAGCATTAATAGATATGTTCCTGCTGATAAAATTAATGTTGACAAAGTATAGGGTATCATCATGTATGGATTCATAACTAATGGTACCCCAAAAACAACTGGTTCATTAATTTCAAATATACTTGCTGGTAAACATAATTTTCCTAATGTACTGAATCCTTTTTCTTTTGAACGGATCATCATCAAGACAAGCGGTAAAGTAGCACCACCGCCACCTAAGAAAACAAACATAGTAAATCCACTGGCAGTAATATAAGGTGGCTGAGTTCCAGCTGCAAAAGCAGCAGCATTTGCTCCAAACATAGTTAGAAAAAATGGATCAGCTACAGCCAAAACAGCTCCACCGTGAATACCAACACTCCATAACATTGAGCGAATAAACATGAAAACCAAGAATCCCGGTAGAGTATTTAATGCAAAAACAAATGGTGAGAAACAATCCATTAAAATTTGATTAACATTAATACCTAAAATTACACGAATTATCCATATAATTGTCAAAATGACAAATGCTGGAACCAATGACATAAATGATTTTGATACTAGAGGTGGTACTGTATCAGGAAAATGTATCACAAGATCTCTCTTTTGAAAAAAATGCATAATCATTCCTGACATTAATGCTACTAAAATAGCTGTAAATAATCCTTTTGTCCCAAATAATTCAAGATTAATCGCATACTCATCTGTTAGTGTCGCCAATAAAAACGCGGCAACAGAAACAAATGCTGTAATTAATGGATCAATTTTAATATCCGTATAGCCTAAAGCAAAATAATAAGCTACACTAGCAGCTCCAACCAGCCCAACAATCCCAATCGTTATTGTATTAACTGTTGTAATCATAGCAGCGTATGGTTCAAAAAATGATTGAATCGGATCAATTGGAATATTGGGAATTAGCAAAAAGATACTTCCGATAATTGTTAATGGAACTGTAACCATCATACCGTTCTTGACTGCATTCAAATGATGCTGATTAGCCATCTTATTTAATGGTGGTACTAGTTTATCCTCAACAAACATTAATATTTTATTCATTATTTTTCTCCTCTCATTTCCACGAGCGCTCTTCTTTGTACAATCTAATAATAAAGAGAAAGTATGTTTATTTGAATAGTTAAAATTTCCCTTGGCTAGTGGAAATAATTGCATAATTAAAATTATTTTATCTTTCTTCTATATATCTTCTTACTTACTAATTTATTTTTCCTCAATTCATACTAATATGAAAATAAAAAAGAGTTTCAATTATATATTGAAACTCCCATCTTAAAAAGTACTAATTAAATAACCTAAATCTTTTTATCATTTGCCCTATTATTAAAGATTTCGTGCTACTTCATAAGCGTCCCAAATAGCACCACGAATATTTCTCACTTCTTTACTATCACCTAAATTATATACATATGTGTATTTATTTTTTAATTTATCAAATAAATCATGTTTAGATTTATAACCGACTGCAACGATAGTTTGTTCAGTAGCAATAGTTTCTTCATTATTATCTTGAAGAACTTTAATTTCTTGATTACCGATTTTACTAACTTTTGCATTTCCCACAATTCGAACATTATTAAATGCTAATAGATCACGAAGCATCCATTCATTCATTGGCGGTAAAGCAATACCTGATTTTAAAATATCTGGTAAGGCTTCGATAATTGTTACCTTCTTACCATTTTGTGCCAAATGTAACGCTAATTCACATCCAACAAGACCACCACCAATAACTACTACGTTATCTTTTGCAGCTACTTTATTAGTCAATACTTCATTAGCTAGTACCGCATTTTCAACACCATCAATTGGAGGTATCACTGGAATAGAACCTTCACAGATAAATAAACTATCTGGTTTTAATGCATCAATCGCCGCCTCATCAGCTAAAGTATTTAGTTTAACATCTACACCTAATCTTTCTAATTCATTTGTATAATAAGAAGCTAGCGCTAAATCATCTTCTTTAAACTTAGGCATACCACCAACTAATAATTCACCACCAAGGCGATCTGTTGCTTCAAATAAAGTAACTTTATGACCACGAAGAGCAGATACACGAGCTGCTTCTAATCCTGCTGGTCCGCCACCAACAATAACAACATTTTTCTTTACAAATGCTGGTGCGACACCCACAGTATCTTCTCGTCCACATTCAGGGTTAACCGCACAACTACCTAACCCAGATTGTAATAAACGTCCAAAGCAGCCATCATGACATCCTAAACATGGGCGAATTAATGCCTCTAATCCATCTTTTAATTTATTTACATAATCAGGATCACTTAATAAAGGACGTCCCAATCCAACTCCATCAATAGTTCCTTTGTTTAGAGCATCAACAGCCATTTTTGGATCATCCATCCTTCCGGCAATCAATAATGGTACTTTTGCAGCATCACGAATTTTTTCAACTAATGGTAAATACATACCTTTTTCAAAATACATTGGTGGATGAGCCCAATACCAAGAATCATAAGTACCAGCATCTGCATCAAAAGCATCATAACCAGCTTCTTGCAATATTTTTACAGCTTCAATAGCCTCATCAATATCTCTTCCTAACTCTTTAAAATCTTCACCTGGTAAGCCACCTTGCCGTAATTGTTTAATATAGCTCTTAATTGAAAAACGCAAAATAACTGGGAAATCTTTACCACATTTATTTTTAATTGTTTCAACAATTTCTGTAGCAAAACGTAAGCGTCCTTTTAAATCTCCACCGTATTTATCGGTTCTTTGGTTAAACAAAGTCATTGTAAAACAGTCCAATAAGTATCCTTCATGGACAGCATGGATTTCGACCCCATCAAAACCTGAATTTTTAGCAATAACTGCTGCATCACCGAACTTCTCAATAATATGTTCAATTTCTTCGGTCGTTAGTTCACGGCAAGGTGCATTAGGAATCCAACGATTTGTTGTTGGACTTGGAGCAACAAAATCTTTCATATCAACGAAATTAGGCAGCGCCGATCTACCTAAACCAGCAGTTAATTGTAAAAATATCTTTGTTCCAAAAGCATGAGTACGATCAGTCATTTCCTTAGCCTTATGTTCGTATTTTAAAGGTAACATATTTGGGCAAGGAAAACTGCAGCGAGCATGAGGTTCCACGTCATTTTCAACCCAGTTAGCTCCTGTTATAATCAAACCTACGCCACCTTTTGCTCTTTCAACATAATAATCAATACTTTGTTGGGTATAACAATAATCTTCATCAACATCTACGATTGTTGCCATCGGTGCCATAAAAAACTTATTTTTCACCTCAACATCCCCAATTTTTAGCGGTTCAAATAATGGTTCATAAATACTTTTCATAGTAGTCTCCTTTCAAAACTGAACTTGTTCATATTTATATTTTAACACTCATTGTTTGCGCTTACAATGTTTTTAAGATAAAATGTATAATGAAAGGATTAATTATGAATAACATTAAAACAAGTAAGGCAGAAAACACTAAAACTAATATTATTAAGGCTTTAGAACAGTTATCTAAGGATCAAAATCTTGACAATATAAAAATAAGGGATATATGTACATTAGCAAATATCTCAGTAGGAACCTTTTATTTATATTTTAAAAGTAAAGAGGAAGCTATTTTATATATTTATCAACAATGTGATGAGCAGTTTAGAAATTTAAAACTAACTAATGATCCACTTGATAATATCTATCAGATCTTAGATACCTATTATCATATGGTTGACATTGATAACATAAATTTTGATCGTACTATTTATAAATGCCACCTAAATCATTATGATGAGTACTTTTTTTCAGAAGAACGGCCAATCTTTATTTTACTAAACCAACAGATTATTGATTATACAAAAAAAGCTGATTGTAAAGATATAACTTGGGATATTCTAGAATTTTCTCGTGGGCGTATTTATAATGCCTGTATTTCTTTTAAGGAGTTAGATAATACCTGGTATAAACAACAAATAAATAAAACAATCTCTTATTTAAAGCATTTGAATAATGCAACATGAATGATAATTGTTCGGGCTATAAGTAACTTATTGGTTATTTTTTATTTACTATAATTACATTAGAATTTTATTATATATATTATAAAATTAATATTCATTAATAAATAATAAAAATAGATGGCAGTTAAAAACCGACCATCTATTTTTATTCAATAGAGTTTTATTGTTTTAGATTTAATTTGTTATAAATAACTTCAAAGAGCATCTAAATAATATTTAGTTCCTTAATATATTTTTAAGTCCTACCTTATAATACAATAGAACAAAGAATAAAAATATGAACACTCCAACAAGTATTTTAATAATTAAAGTTATTAAATTGCTTGACATAAATGGAACATTAACTACTCCAATATACATAATAACTCCACTAATCAGTAATGGTAGACTTTGTTTAAAATATCTCCAAACTTTTATTTCATTTCTTACCATGTATGTTTGATAAGCACATACACTAAATTCAGCACATAAGGTACCAATTGAAGCTCCTAAAGCTTGAAAATATGGTATCAATAATAAATTTATTACTATATTTACAATTGCACCAAGAAATACAGACACAATATAGATTTTATCTTTTTTGTTAGGAATCAAGTACTGTGTTCTAATCACATTTGCCCACGATATGAATATTGATGACAATACTAATATAGTGATTATATCAGCACATTTATTAAACCCTTGACCATAAAACAATGGAACAAATTCTTTGCTAACACTACTTAACCCAAATGCCATAGAAGATGATAACAAAACAGAAATTATTAATGATTTTTGAATATATTTCATTGCCTCTTTTTTCTTCCCATTAGCAATTAGATTTGACATCCTTGGAAGCATAACAGTTCCTAAAGATGTAATTGCCATTGCAGGAATTGATGTCAATTTGTTAGAACTTTCATAATATCCCACTTCGGTCATTGTACTTAACGCACCAAGCATCACTTTATCCATAATTGTATAAAGACTAATCGCAATAACAGGAATAAATAATGTTAAATTAGGAATTAGATGGTTCTTAATTTCGCTAAAAGTTACTCTTTTAATTTTTACATATTTTGGAACAAATGGCCATAGCATTAACTGGCTAATTAACATGCCTAAAACCATAAGTAATCCATAAACATAAATATCATTAGCAGTTTTAACAAATATAAAAATACAAATTAAGTTCAGAATTTTAATAACAGTATTTCTAGTAACTGTCATTTTAAACATTTCCATACCAAAGAAAAACCAATTAATATCAAATGCAACGGACACTAGATAAATTGTTTGAATTGATGCCATTATTTTATTTTCAGACAAAAAAATAACATATATAATATAAATTACTAAAAGTAATATTGCCATTAGTAACTGCATTACATAAATACTACAAAAAGTTCTAGATAAATTTTCTTTATTATCCTTTACTCCAGCTATCGTTCTATTGCCATAATTGTTTAATCCTAATAAAATAAACAAACCAAAGTACGATGCTATCGAGTACGCATATGAGTAAATACCAATTTTTTCTGCTCCCATTATTCTAGAAATATATGGCGTAGTAATAAATGGTAATATCAAAATCAACACATTGTAAAACGCATTATATAAAAAATTTTTCTTAATACTATTAATTCAAATCACCCATTTCTTATTTATGTAAAACTATCTTATTAATTACACTAATCTCTCCTAAATAAATCTCTTGTATATACTCTATCTTCTACATCATCTAAGCAACTGTCATATCTATTAGCTATGATTGCTTGTGATTGTTTTTTAAATTCTTCTAAGTTATTTACTACTCTACTTCCAAAGAATGTTTCACCATCTTTTAATGTTGGTTCATAAATAATAACTTCTGCACCTTTTGCTTTAATCCGTTTCATTACACCTTGAATTGATGATTGTCTAAAGTTATCAGAGTTAGATTTCATTGTTAATCTATAAACTCCAATAACTACATTTTTCTCTTTATCAGGACTATACTCATTATCTTCGTCATAACTATAATATCCTGCTTTTTCTAATACTCTATCAGCAATGAAATCTTTTCTGGTTCTATTACTAGCTACTATCGCACTCATCATCTCTTGAGGAACATCCTGATAGTTAGCTAGTAATTGTTTAGTATCTTTTGGTAAACAATAACCACCATATCCAAATGACGGGTTATTATAATGTGAACCAATTCTAGGATCTAGAC